>CBINPH010000064.1:0-11172 GCA_966252445.1 uncultured Chitinophagaceae bacterium
GGTGTCGGCATGCATGGCTTCGCTGACGACGATCTCTCCACGTCCGTTGATGGCGTAGCTCAGCGTGAGGCGGGCATAGACATCAGGAAGGTCATAATGCATGGTCAGGCGGACCAGCCCTTCCCGCTTTTCGGTTTGATAATCCAGGAGTCCAAAATCGCCGCTCGCCCGCTTCCAGTTCAGCAGGATCTCCTGGAAATGGGCGCCCATATCGTTGTCCGTCGGTGGCCGCCAGAAGTTGGGCTTGAGGCTGTATCCGCCTTTCATGAGCTCAGCGCCTTTAAACAGGTAGCGGTGGATCAACCCGTCGCGGCGGTCGAAGACGACCCGGAAACCATCACCGCTGACCGTGATGCTATCGGCATTTTCCTCCAGGTCCACCCGGCCCGACGGTGTCGCCACCAGGCTGTCGGGGCTCCGGTGCAGGACGGTCAGCTGATCCCGGGCCAGCTCCCAGCCGGCGGGCACAGGCCCGCGGGCCACCCGGCTGCGGTAATACACGTTGAGAAAGACATCGCGGTATGCCATGCGCGGCAGGCCGTAATGCAGATCGATGATCTTCTTTTGCCGGGGGCCCAGGTCCAGCTTATCGACCTGGCCCTGCCGGATGACCTTGCCGTCTCCAACCAGTTCCCAATAGAGGGCTACCTGGTCCAGGCCGCTGAAAAAGCGCTCGTTGAATACCTGGATCTTGCCGGTCATGGGATCCAGGGCGGTCGTGTGTATATCCTGGTATTGCTGCTTGACCTCCAGCATATGAGGGTGCAGGCTGCGGTCAGGAGCGATCAGGCCGTTGCAGTTGAAGTTGTCGTCGCTGGGCAGCGCTACCCCGTAGTCACCTCCGTAGGCCCACACGGTATCTCCACGGTCGGTAACCTGCTGAAAGCCCTGATCCACGAAGTCCCAGATGTACCCGCCCTGCATCTTCGGGTAATACTTCCGGATGGTATCCCAGTAGTCCCGGAAGCCGCCTTCGGAGTTGCCCATGGCGTGGGCGTACTCCACAAGGATAAAGGGCTTGTCAGGGTTCTCTTCTTTCTGCACATGCCGGACCATGCGCTCGGGAGAGGGATACATGGGACAGTAAATGTCCGAGAAAGGGGTGGCGCTCGCCGGTTCATATTCCACGGGGCGGGAAGGATCGCGCTGCTTGATCCACTGATAGCACCGCTGGAAATTGACGCCCATGCCCGCTTCGTTGCCCATGGACCAGACGATGACGCAGGGGTAGTTCTTATCCCGTTCTATGGTGCGCATATTGCGCTGGATGTGCTGCAGGTACCAGGCCGGCTTCCGGGACAGGGACTGATCCCCGAAGCCCATCCCATGGGTTTCCAGGTTCGCTTCATCCACGACGTAGAGCCCGTATTTATCGCAGAGCGTATACCAGTACGGGTCGTTGGGATAATGGGACGTGCGGACGGCATTGATGTTGTTTTCCTTCATGATGCGTATGTCCTGCTCCATGCGTTCCCTGGACAGGTATTGCCCCGTCAGGGGGTCCATCTCGTGGCGGTTGACGCCCTTGATCAGGATGGCCCGGCCATTGACGTAGAGGACCCCGTCTTTGATCTCCACTTTGCGGAAGCCCGTCTTCAGGGGGATCACCTCCCGGACCTCGCCCCGGCCATCCCTCAGGGTGATCGTCAGGGAATACAGGTTCGGCGTTTCAGCCGTCCAGCGCTCCGGGCGGGAGAGGGTCATGCGCAGTTGCTGGAAGGCTGTGGAGTCGTCCAGGGCGACCCTGGTCTGTTTCACGCGACGCCCGGCGGGGTCACGCAGCTCCAGGCCCGCCGTCCATCCGCGCAGCGCCGGATCGGCGTTGTTGCCGAAGTCCAGGCGGATGGCCAGCTGCCCATCCCTGTAGTTGTGGGTCAGGTCCGGGATAACCTGGATATCCCGGACATGCACTTTGTTGCGTGCAAAGAGATAGACATCCCGGTTGACCCCGGCGACGCGCCACATGTCCTGGTCTTCCAGATAGCTGCCATCGCTCCAGCGATACACCTGGAAGGCGATGAGGTTCTTGGCGCCGGGATGCACGTAACGGGTAATGTTGAATTCCGCCGGGAGTTTGCTGTCTTCACTGTATCCGACCCACTGGCCGTTGACCCAAAGATAGAAGCAGGAACGCACGGCTCCGAAGTGGATATAGATATCCTGGCCCGCCCAACTGCTGTCGATGGCAATTTCCCGGCGGTAGGATCCCACGGGGTTGTAGTTGTGGGGCACGTGGGGCGGATCGGGCTTCAGCAGATAATCGAAATCATAGCGGATATTGGTGTAGATAGGTACGCCGTAGCCATGCACTTCCCAGGTGCCCGGCACACCGAAATCATCCCAGTGGCTGTCGTCGTATCCCGGGCGCCAGAAACCCATGGGGCGGTCCGCCGGCGCCGGCACCCATTTGAACTTCCAGGTGCCGTTCAGGGAGCGGTACCAGGAGGAGCGCTCCGGCTGGCCCTGGGCCGCCAGCGCCTCATTCTCATAAGCAAAGAAGGTGGCGTGCATGGGCTCACGGCCAAAAGCATTGCGGGCGGGGTCTTCCCAAAAGGCAGGAGGCTCCTGCGCCAGCGCAGCGGACTGCACCAGCGACAGCGCAGCCAAGAACAATATCCATTTCATGATCAGGTTGTTTTCTTCGGTCAGGATGCGGGCGCCCGTCTTCCTCAGAGAAAGCCGTCAATGATCTGCCGCAGCACCACCTCTTTTTCGTTGAGCCGCTCCAGCAGGGTCAGCTGGTTCTTCGCGCGGTTGTAATTGTGCATCGGATATTTGACGGGATAATACACGTCTCCCTTGAGATAGTCGGTCAGAAAGCGGATACCCTGCATATAGATCATGAACTGCCCGGCGTAAAACAACATGCGTTTTTCGGTGTCGCTGAGGGTCTTTCCCGTCTCGGAGAGGTATCCTTTCATCAGGGCCTTGTAGTAGTCTTCCCGGATGACGATCTTGCTGAATTCCTGCTCCTCTTCGGATACCGGGCTCACGTAGGTGCGCACCATATCCCCGATGTCGGAAATGATCTTGCCCGGCATGAGGGTATCCAGGTCGATGACGCATACGCCTTCCCCTTCCTTGTCATCCAGCAAGACATTGTTGATCTTGGTGTCATGATGCATCAGCCTGTCGGGGAAGTCCGGATCTGTCTTCAATTCCTCGTAGGTAATGGCGATCCAGGACAGGCCCTGAAAATCCTCTATCAGGTCCTCCGCGCTTTCCCGGCGCTCCTCGGAGGCGCCAGCCACGGCTTCCTGGAAACTCCCGTACCGGAGGGTAAGGTTGTGGAAATTGGGAATCGAAGGCCGGAAGCGGGTCAGGTCAATGCCCGACAGGTAGCGGGTAAGCTTGCCAAACTGGCGGGCGACTTCATACGCCTGGGAAGGCTTCGTCGCCTCGTTGATGGACACCGTATTCGGCACAAAGGGGAGCATGCGCCAGTATTCGTCATTCCATTCCAGGAGGTCCTTTCCCTCCCGGGTAGGCACCGGGGCCAAGAAAAAATACAGGGGATGATGTTCGGCCAGGTACTCGGCAGCCATCCGGTGGTTTTCCACGATGATTTCGGGCTGCCGGAAGACATGGGTATTGATCCGTTGCAGGATGAAGTCCCGGCGGCCGTTGCCGGAACGGTGCTCGAGATGGAAGGTACTGTTGATAAGCCCGGAGCCGTATTTCCGGACGGTAAAATCGCCATCCTGCAGACCAAAGCCTTCCAGGATGCGGGGATGGATCATCATAACCACAGATTTGACGGATAAACCCCCGCGTCGATCAGCCGTTTCAGGCTGGCCCGCACCGTGGGCGCGTCCTCCTGGTAGGTCACCCCGAACCACTGCGAGGGCGTTGGGATCACCTTCACGGTACCCATCCGGTTGGCGATGTAGTAATCCACCACGGCCGGAATGAGGAATTCCGCCTTGGGGTTGTGTCCCTGTTCTTTGATAAAGGCTTCGAAGCGCTGTTCCATCAGCTCGAAGACATTGGGATGGAATCCCCAGAAATTCATGGACACGGGGGTATTGTCTGCCAGCACATGCTCCTTGTCATCTTCATCCTTGAAAACCACCTTGTCGCCGTCGCGGTAGATCTTGGTCCTTTCGTTGATCGTGCTGAGGTTGCCCTGCTCATCGCGGGTGCATACCCCCCTGGACACGGAGCCGTTCTCCGAGAGGGTCTTGCTCAGCTCGTACCCCATGACGGCATAGCGGCTTTCGCTGCATTCGGTCTGCAGAAAAGAAGCCATCAGGGCAAAAGCCTCCTGGCCGTAAAAATCATCGGCATTGATGACGGCGAAGGGTTCCTGTATATTCCGGTAAGCACAGAGGACGGCATGGGCCGTACCCCAGGGCTTTTTGCGGTCGGCGGGTGCCTGGCCGTCCTTCACGAAGCTGTCCAGCGCCTGGTAGACATACTCGCGGTCGATCCGTCCTTCCAGCTTGGGTTCGAAGACCTCCTTGAAGGCCTCCGCAAAATCCTCCCGGATGATGAAGACGATCTTGCCATAGCCGCAGGCGATGGCGTCATAAATGGAGTAATCAATGATGGTCTCGCCGTGGGGTCCGAATTGGTCCATTTGCTTGATGCCACCATAGCGGCTGCCCATTCCGGCAGCCAGGATCAGTAATGTGGGTTTTTGCATGGGCTGTTGCATTTGTTCGTTTGATGGGCGCGGGCTAAGCTTTTAATCTTCCGGGGGGCAATTTAGCCAATAATCAATAAATGCAGATAAGAGGCGCTATTTTTTTATCGTAGACGGCCTTTGGCTGAATGACTTCTAAGACCACTGCCGGGGAGGGTGCCCGTCCTTTTTGCCGGGGAGGACGCCGGGGCCTTTGTTTTTCCGCGCCTTCGCCCGATCTTGTTCCGCGAATGCATGTCAATCATTCCCGATCCACCGAAACACAGAAAGACTATGATGAAGAGAAAACTTGTATGGATCAGCACCCTGCTATGCCTGGTGCTGCTGCAGGGCGTTAGGGCCTCCGGCAAAGAGGACCCGGGCATGGGGATCATCCCCGCTCCGGTGTCCGTAGACCGGAAACCGGGGCATTTTGTCCTGAGCGCCGGCACCCGCCTGGTGGCCCAGGGAGACGAGGCCGCGCATGTGGCTGCTATGCTCAATGCCGTCCTGGCCCAGGACTATGGCTTCCGCCTGCAGGACGACGGCGGGCAGGGCCCGGGGATCCTGCTCTCCGTGCGGGAGGGTGTCGCCCCCAAGGAAGGCTACCGCCTGACGGTGAGCGCCAAACAGATCCTGATTGAAGGGGCAGACGGCCCCGGACTGTATCATGGGCTGCAGAGCCTGCTGCAACTGCTGCCTCCCAAAGGGGAAGGGAGCTACGAGGTACCCTGCGCCGTGATCCGGGATTATCCCCGCTTTGCCTACCGGGGCATGCACCTGGATTGCGGCCGCCATTTTTTCCCGGTATCCTTCATCAAGGAATACATCGACATGATGTCCCGCTATAAATTCAATACCTTTCACTGGCACCTGACCGAAGACCAGGGCTGGCGGATAGAAATAAAAAAATACCCCCGGCTGACGGAGATCGGTTCCCGCAGGGCCCAGACGGTAATCGGTCACAATTCCGGACAGTATGACGGCCAGCCTTATGGTGGCTACTATACGCAGGACCAAATCCGCGACATCGTCCGCTACGCCCAGGAGCGCTACATCACCATCATCCCCGAGATTGAAATGCCGGGGCATTCCCTGGCGGCCCTGACGGCCTATCCCATGCTGGGCTGCACCAACGGGCCCTACGCGGTGGGCACGAAGTGGGGCGTCTACCGGGAGGTCTACTGCGCCGGCAAGGAAAGCACTTTCCAGTTCCTGGAAAGCGTGCTGACCGAGGTCATGGACCTGTTCCCCAGCCACTATATCCACATCGGCGGCGACGAATGCCCCAAGGACAGCTGGAAGAGCTGTCCCTATTGCCAGAAACGCATCAAAGACGAAGGCCTGAAGGACGAGCATGGTCTGCAGAGCTATTTCATCAGCCGGATGGAGAAATTCCTGAACGCCCACGGGCGGGATATCATCGGATGGGATGAGATCCTGGAAGGGGGGCTGGCACCCCATGCCACAGTGATGAGCTGGCGCGGGGAAAACGGCGGCATCGCCGCGGCCAAAGAGCATCATGACGTCATCATGACGCCGGGCAACTGGTGCTATTTCGACCACAGCCAGGGTGGTAAGACCGAGCCCCTCAACATCGGCGGCTTCCTGCCCATCGCCAAGGTGTACGGATACGATCCTGTACCTGAGTCCCTGTCGCCGGCGGAGAAGCCCTACATCCGGGGCGTGCAGGCCAACCTGTGGACCGAGTACATCCCTTCGGTAAAACAGGCGGAATACATGGCCATGCCCCGCATGCTGGCGATGGCGGAGGTGGCCTGGACGCCGCTCGAAAACAAGAACCTCAGCGCTTTCCTGCAGCGGCTGCCGCGGCAGCTGCAGTGGCTGGACCGGCAAGGCATCCATTACCGCATCCCCGAACCGGCAGGCTTTGGCAACGACACCACCACCCGCTCCTCTGTGACCGTGAAACTGGAGCCGTACGTGCCGGGCACCAAGATCTACTACACCCTGGATGGGAGTGCCCCTTCGGCTTCATCGCCCAGGTATACCGCGCCGATCCGCATCGACCTGAAAGAACAGCCCAAGGCCGTGCTGCAGATCATACAGGTGACCCCTTCCGGAAACACCAGTGTGGTATACAGCGCCAGCTACGTCCGTAAAAAAACATAAGGATGCTGCCCGGCCTGCCCGACCCGGCCAGGGTGATCCTGCAGCCCCTGGCCTGGCCGCTTCCTTCCCGCATGGACGTGGCCATGCTGCGTCTGGACCTCCTGCATCCGGAGGTTTCCGGGAACAAATGGTTCAAACTCAAATACAACATAGCCGCCTGCCGCAGCCGGGGCTGCGACACCCTGGCCACCTTCGGTGGCCCCTGGTCCAACCACATCGCCGCGACGGCGGCCGCCTGCCGGCTGGCCGGCCTGCAGGCCATCGGCATCATCCGGGGCCAGGAGCCGCCACAGCGGAGCCGCACCCTGCAGCAGGCCGAAGCCCAGGGCATGCGCCTGGTCTTCCTGCCGCGTTCCCAATATAAAGCGCGCATGGCAGACGGCATGCTGGCCGGCCCGGAGCCTGCCCTCCTGGGCATGGACCCTGCGAAGGTCTGGTGGGTTCCTGAAGGCGGAGACAATGCCGAGGGCCTGCGCGGCTGCCGGGAAATACTCTCCCTGCAGCCCTGCGGCGATTTCACCCACCTCGCCTGTCCCCTGGGCACCGGCACCACCCTGCGGGGCCTGCAGCAGGCGGCCGCACCCGGGCAGCAGCTGATGGGTTTCGCACCCCTGAAAAATGCCGGCGCGCTGCAGGAGAAACTTGGCGCGTCGGAGGACAGGGCGCTGCGCATCTTCGCCACCCCGACCTGGGGCCGCTTCGCCAACCCGGCGCCCGGACTGCTGGCCTGGATGCGGCAGTTCAGGGCAGAGACCGGGGTGCTGCTGGATATGGTATATACGGCCAGGATGATGTATGCGCTCCAGGACCTGTCCAGGCAAGGCTATTTTCCGGAAGGCTGCCGCCTGCTGGTCATCCATACCGGCGGGTTGCAGGGAAATTATTCCCTGGCTGACCTATCTTTGCATCCCAACTAAAACAAATCCGGCAGAACCGCCGTTACCACTAATATGTATTGTAAGCCCCTTGCGCGGATATTCCGGAAGTCCAAGACACGCAGACATCCTTTTCATGGCTATGCCAAGCTGATCCTGTGGCCGGCAGCGCTGCTGCTGGGCGGCAACCTGCAGGCGCAGAGCCAGCTGCCGGATATTACGGTCAGCTACAAGAACGGCAAGCCGGTCATCAGCTGGACAGCCGGATACGGAGGCATCAAACAAATCGGGATCCAGCGCTCGCAGGACAGCCTGTTCAACTATTCCACCATCGGCTACGCGTCCTCCCCAGGGGCGAAGGTGAACGCCTACACCGACAACCATGCCCGGCCGGGGGTGAATTTCTACAGGCTCTTCATCCTGATGTCGAACAACGCCTATTTTTTCAGCCATATCCGGCGGCTGGAGCTGGGCGCAGCGGCGCTGGGCGAGATGAACGACGAAAAACCCAAAGCCTTTTCGCCCTCCGTTTTTGTCTATACCAATCCCCAGGGCAACGTCAACATCAGCCTGGCTGACGCCGCCAAAAACCATTACCGGATACGTTTCATGGATGCGGACGATCATTTCGTCTTCGAGGTGACCGACGTCGACAAGCCTCTGCTGATCGTCGATAAGTCCAATTTCCTGCACACGGGCTGGTACCACTACGAGTTGTACGAAAACGGCAAAGTGAAGGAGAAATGGATGTTCTATATAGGGGGGATCAACTGAGTTCCACGCCCTGCAGGACCGGCTCGGTCCTCAGCTGTACCTGGAACACCTCGCTGAAATAGCCCCGGAGTTTTTCCTTGACCTCCTCGTCAGGCACCGGCCGCCCCAGCTCCCGCTCCAGGGAAGTCACCTGCTTGTCGCTGATCCCGCAAGGGACGATGTGCCCGAAATACGTCAGGTCGGTGTTGACATTCAGGGCGAAGCCATGCATGGTCACCCAGCGGCTGCAGCGGACGCCCATGGCGCAGATCTTCCGGGCCCGGGCCCGGTCTTCGGGGTCCAGCCACACGCCGGTCTCCCCCGGCGAACGGTCGCCGCGGAGGCCATAATCGGCGATGGTGCGGATGATCACTTCTTCCAGGCTGCGCAGGTAGCGCCCTATATCGGTAAACATGCGCTCCAGGTCGAAGATGGGGTAGCCGACGATCTGCCCGGGCCCGTGATAGGTAATGTCCCCTCCCCTGTTGGTATGGAAGAAGGCGATCCCCTTTTCCTTGAGCTGCTGGTTGTTGATCAACAGGTTTTCCATGTGCCCGCTCTTGCCCAGGGTATAGACCGGCGGATGCTCGCAGAACAGCAGGTAATGTACGGTATCCGGCGGCGGGGCCCCCTCGCCCTGCTGACGGGCCGCGATCTTCAGGCGGATGTTTTCCTGGAGGAGATTTTCCTGGTAATCCCAGGCCTCCCGGTACGCGATGCGCCCCAGGTCCCGAAAGATCACGGGTTGGGCGGCTGTTGACGGGATTGCCATGGGACAAAGATACACATTCTTCCGCCCCGGCCCGACAGGAGCGGTGTCTGTTTCCTTTCGTACTTTTGCCTTCCCCAAGGAAGTCCCATGGCACAGGCTTACAAGCGCATCATCATCAAGGTTGGTTCCAATGTCCTCACCCGGGATGACGGCATGCCGGACACGGACCGCATGGCTCACCTGGCGGGGCAGATCGCCGGGGTGCGGGCATCGGGGACAGAAGTTATCCTGGTGTCATCGGGGGCGGTGGCCTTCGGCCGCAGCCTGATCTCGGTAGCCAGGAAATACGACACCGTCGCCGCCAGGCAGCTCCTGGCCTCGACGGGCCAGATACCGCTGATCCATACCTTTGCGCAGTTGTTCGCCCCCCACGGCATCCTCTGCTCCCAGGTGCTGGTGACCAAGGAAGACTTCCGGGACCGGCTGCACTACCTCAACATGAAAAACTGTTTCGAGATCCTGCTGCAGCACAAAGTCCTGCCCATCGTCAACGAGAACGATGTGATCTCCGTGACAGAGCTGATGTTCACCGATAACGACGAACTGGCTGGGCTGATCGCTTCCATGCTGAATGCGCAGGCGCTGATCATCCTGACCAACGTGGACGGGATCTACCGGGGCGACCCCCGCCGCGAAGGTTCACCGATCATCGAGGATATAGACGCCGATATGCAGGCACCCATGGATTTCGTCGGCTCAGAACATTCCCAGTTCGGTCGGGGCGGCATGCTGACCAAGGCCAGCATAGCCCGGAAATCGGCGCAGCTCGGCATTACGGTGCACATCGCGAACGGCACCCGGGACGGCATCCTCAGCGGCGTGCTCCAGGGAACGGTGCCCCATACCCGTTTCCATCCGCGGCGGTCCACCTCAGGCAGAAAAAAGTGGATCGCCCATTCCGAGCCTTTCGCCAAGGGCGCCGTGCGGGTCAACGAAGGGGCGCGGGAAGCCCTGGGCTCCGCGCGGGCAACCAGCCTCCTCCCCGTGGGGATCACCGCCGTGCTCGGAGAGTTCCAGAAAGGGGACATCATCCGGCTGCTGGATGAGGGGGACAAGCTGCTGGGGCTGGGCATCGCAGAATACGGGGCGGACAAGGCCCGGGAAAGGCTGGGGCAAAAGAAGCAGCGTCCCCTGGTCCATTATGATTACTTATATTTAAACCATGGCAAACACTGAAACCGCTTACCAGGCCTTTTTCGAGGAAGCCCGTGCCGCAGCGCGCCCGCTGGCGCTCCTGACACCGGAGCGCATCAATGCGGTGCTCACGGCGCTGGCCGATGAGGCTGTCCGGGAAACGGAGTACCTGTTGGAAGAGAACCGCAAGGACCTCGAGCGCATGGATCCCGGGGATCCCCGCTACGACCGCCTGCAACTGACCCCTGCGCGCATCCGCGGCATCGCCGACGATATGCGGAATGTCGCGGCCCTGCCCGCGCCGCTGGGCCGGGTGCTGGCCGACAGGTCCCTGCCCAACGGCCTGCAGGTATCTAAGGTCAGCGTGCCTCTCGGTGTAGTAGGCATCGTCTATGAAGCCCGACCGAATGTCACCTTCGACGTCTTCTCCCTCTGCCTGAAAACGGGTAACGTGGCCGTGCTCAAGGGAGGCAGCGATGCCGCCTTTTCGAATACCGCCATCATGGGGGTCATCCAGGGCGTCTTGGCCCGCCACGACCTACCCGCGGGCGCGGCCACACTGCTTCCCGCGGAGCGGGAAGCCACCGAAGCCCTGCTGCAGGCCATCGGCTACATCGACGTGGTCATCCCCCGGGGGAGCCAGCAGCTCATCAATTATGTGCGCGAGCATGCCCGGGTGTCGGTGATCGAGACAGGAGCCGGTATCGTCCATACGTATTTCGATGAGACGGCGGACCTGGACAGCGGCGCCGCCATCATCCTGAATGCGAAGACGCGGCGGCCCAGCGTATGCAACGCCCTGGACTGCCTGCTGATCCACCGGGACCGCCTGGAAGGCCTGCCCGAGCTGCTGAAGGCCCTGGGCGAAGCCGGCGTGGAGC
>CBINPH010000065.1:0-11156 GCA_966252445.1 uncultured Chitinophagaceae bacterium
CTTCACCTGCAGTTCCTCTTCCAGTTTCTGAATCTGCATGCTCAGGGTGGGCTGGGTGACAAAGCATTTTTCCGCCGCGGTCACGAAGCTGCGGTAGTTGTCCACCGCTACGATGTATTCCAATTGTACTGGGGTCATGCGCCAGGGTTGCGGGCCAAGGGCCGCAGACAAATATATAGATAAAATCTATAACCCGTGCGGGAAGGCACCGGGCCCGCGGGTGCACGAGGGAACAGCATACTGCCGGATCCGGTTCCCGGTACCCGGGCACAGGCGCGGCGTCCGGTGTTTTTTGAAAAGTAATGCACCGTCCTTCCTTCAATTTTGTAACTTTGGTTTTCCTTGATCGATCCCATTGAATTAAATTTTGGCAGGCGGCTTTTGGGAACAGACAAAGTGAACAAGCAAGGCAGGCAGGAGACAAGCTCTTCTCTGACCGAAAAAAATTAATTCATGAAGGTAAAATCATTTCTGGCGTGGCCTTTTGCTCAATATATCTACAGTAAAATCCAAAAAGAGTCCAAACAGGCCCTGCCCCTTCAGGAGGCTATTCTCCAGAACCTGATCAAAATGGGGCGAAAGACGGTCTTTGGCCGCGGCCACAAGCTGGATGATGTCAATACCTACGAAGAGTTCAGGCAGGCTGTCCCGCTACGCGACTATGAAGGTTTCCGCCATTACCTGGAAAAGGTCAAGCAAGGCAAGCACAACATCCTGTGGCGCGGCCAGCCCCTGTATTTTGCCAAGACCTCAGGCACCACCAGCGGTATCAAGTACATACCCATTACCAAGGATTCCATAGATAACCATATCGACACCGCCCGCAACGCCCTGCTTTGCTATATGGCGGAGACCGGCAATACCCGGTTTGCGGACGGGAAAATGATCTTCCTCTCCGGGTCGCCCACCCTGGAAAGAGTAGGGGGCATCCCCACCGGGCGCCTGAGTGGCATCGTTAACCATCATGTGCCCAGATACCTGCGCACCAACCAGCTGCCGACGTTTGAGACCAACTGCATTGATGACTGGGATGCCAAGCTGGAAAAGATCGTGGATGAGACCGTGGGGCAGAACATGACGCTGATCAGCGGCATACCACCCTGGATGCAGATGTATTTCGACCGCCTGCAGGACAGGAGCGGAAAGCGCATCAAGGAGCTTTTTCCCAACTTCAGCGTCCTCGTGCACGGAGGCGTCAATTTCGAGCCTTACAAAGCCAAGTTGCTGGACTCTGTAGGCGGCCCTGTCGACACCATTGAAACTTTCCCGGCTTCCGAAGGCTTCTTCGCCTTCCAGGATTCCCAAAAGGAAGAGGGGCTGCTGCTGAACACCAACTCCGGCATCTTTTATGAATTTGTGCCGGCCACGGAGATCTTTAATGAAAATCCGCGCCGCATCCCCTTAAAGGAGGTGGAGCCCGGGGTGCAGTATGCGCTGATCATCAACAGCAACGCCGGGCTCTGGGGCTACAACCTCGGTGATACGGTGAAGTTTGTATCCGTCAACCCATACCGCCTGGTAGTGACCGGGCGCATCAAGCAATTCATATCGGCTTTTGGCGAGCATGTCATTGCCGAGGAGGTCGAGCACAGCCTGATGAAGGCGGCCGAGGAAGACGGCGTCCGCATCGTGGAGTTCACCGTCGCACCGAAGGTGCAGGTAGACGGGGAGAAGCCTCATCATGAATGGTTCGTGGAGTTCGAGAAACAGCCGGAGAACCTGACGGCCTTCGCCCTGAAAGTAGACCATCATTTGCGGAGAAAGAATATTTATTACCAGGACCTGCTCCAGGGCAATATCTTGCAGCCGCTTAGCATCCACCCGGTGCGCAAGAACGGCTTCATCGACTATATGAAGTCCATCGGCAAACTGGGCGGCCAAAACAAAGTACCCCGGTTGAGCAACGACCGCAAAATTGCCGAAGAGTTGGTACAGTTTGTGGAATGAGGCGCCGTGGCGGGGCCTTTCGGAAGCCTGACGTCTTCGGGTTATTATGGACTAGTGAACAGCATGGCATGCAGAAAAAAAGAGTAGCTATTTTAGGCTCCACCGGCTCTATCGGCCGTCAGGCGCTGGAAGTCATTGAACAACATCCGGATGATTTCGAAGTAGCGGCCCTTAGTGCTTATGGCAACGGGGCCCTGCTCGTGGAGCAGACCCGGAAGTTCCATCCCAAGGCCGTGGTGATCGGCGACGACAAATATTACCGGGAAGTCCGCGACGCCCTGTCCGACCTTCCTGTGGTGGTTTCAGCCGGAAAGGAGGCCCTGACGGGCCTGGTCTCGGGGGGCGATATAGACCTGGTCCTGGCGGCGATCACCGGATTTGCCGGCCTGGAATCCGTGCTGGCGGCCCTGGAGCAGGGCATCCCCGTAGCCCTGGCCAACAAGGAAACCCTGGTCGTGGCCGGCGACCTCATCATGGAAGCGGCCCGCAGCCGGGGAGTCCCCCTAATCCCCGTCGATTCCGAGCATTCCGCCATATTCCAATGCCTGCAGGGCGAAGACCCGCGGTCCATCGACAAGATCGTCCTGACGGCGTCCGGAGGTCCCTTTTTGGGCCGGAAGACCAATTTTCTCGTGAACGTCAAGCGGGACCATGCTTTGCAGCACCCCAACTGGGCCATGGGCGAGAAGATCACCGTGGATTCTGCGACCCTGATGAACAAGGGCCTGGAGATGATCGAAGCCCGCTGGCTTTTCGGCCTCCAGCCCGATCAGATCGAGGTGGTCATCCACCCCCAGTCCATCATTCATTCCGTCGTGCAGTTCCTGGACGGCTCCCTGAAAGCCCAAATGGGTCTACCCGACATGCGCCTGCCCATCCAGTACGCCCTGACGTATCCGGAACGCAAGGGCAACACTTTTCCGCGTTTCTCTTTTAAGGATTTTCCGAAGCTGACCTTTGACCGCCCCGACACCAAGACTTTCCGCAATCTGGCCATCGCCACCGATGTGCTCCGCCAGGGAGGCAATGCCCCCTGTGTGATGAATGCGGCCAATGAAGAAGCGGTGAATGCCTTTCTGAAGAACAAGGTGGGCTTTCTGGACATCACCAACATTATTGAAAAGGCCTTGGATGCCGTGCCGTTCCTGGCCACCCCGACATTGGCGGATTACCAGGAGAGCGACCTCTCCGCCCGGGAGCTGGCCCAGGCCATGATCGCCCGCAACCGCTGACCCTGCGCCCCGTTCTTAACATTTTCAAAGGCCTTATGCTCGGGGTATTCCCTTAACTTTGCCGAATATGTCTATCACCGTCATCCTGATCAAAGTAGCGCAGCTGATCCTGTCGTTGTCCATCCTGGTGGTTCTGCATGAGCTGGGGCATTTTCTGGCCGCCAAGGCCTTTAAGTGCCGCGTTGAAAAATTTTACCTCTTTTTCGACCCCTGGTTCTCCTTGTTCAAATGGAAAAAGGGGGAGACTGAGTACGGCGTTGGCTGGCTGCCCCTGGGTGGCTATGTGAAGATCTCGGGGATGATCGATGAGTCCATGGACAAGGAGCAGATGAAGCAGCCGCCGCAGCCCTGGGAGTTCCGCTCGAAGCCCGCCTGGCAGCGGCTGATCGTGATGATTGCGGGGGTCACCATGAACCTGCTGCTGGCCTTCTTTATTTTTGCCATGATTCTCTGGGTCTGGGGCGAGAAGCGCATTCCCATGAACGGGTTGACATACGGCATCGCCGTTTCCGATTCGCTGGGGCAGCAGCTGGGCTTCCGCAGCGGCGACCGGATCCGGGCGGTGAACGGGGAGCCCGTGCTGTATTACGAGGATTTTATTTCGGAGCTGATCTATGCCCACACGGTGACGGTGAACCGGGACGGGCAGGATACCGTTCTAACCATGCCGCAAAACCTGGTGGGGCAGATTATTAATAACAAGGCGCAGGCGAGCCTTTTCGCGCCGCGCCTGCCCGTCATCGTGGATGAGGTTCCCGACACCAGCACCGCGCGGGCTGCAGGCCTGCGCTCGGGCGACCGCATTCTCTCCATCAACAGCAGCGAGGCGCGGTTTTTTGACCAGCTGAAGCCGGTCCTGGCCAGCTACAGCGGGCAGCAGGCGACGGTCCGGATTTTGCGGGGTGGAGACACGCTGAACCTGAGCATGCCTGTATCCAAGCAAGGGACGCTCGGCTTCGTGCAGCTGGCCAATGCAGACTCCCTCTCTTCCCTGGGGATCGTGCAGGTGGAGACCATCAAATACAGCATCCTGGGTGCCTTTCCCGCAGGGGTCCATATGGCCCTGGAAAAGCTGGGAGGATATGTGCGCCAGTTTAAGCTCATTTTTAAGCCGTCGACAGGCGCTTACCAGGGCCTGGGCGGATTCGGGACCATAGCCAAAGCCTTTGCCCCTAGCTGGGACTGGCAGGTGTTCTGGATGTGGACGGCCATTCTCTCGGTGATCCTGGCCTTTATGAATATCCTGCCTATCCCGGCGCTGGACGGCGGCCATGTGCTCTTCCTGCTGGCGGAGATGGTGACCGGGCGCAAACCCAGTGACAAATTCCTGGAATATGCCCAGGTGGCAGGGATGATCATCCTTTTCGGCCTGCTGCTTTTTGCCAACGGCATGGATGTCTGGCGGGGTATACGAGGCTGGCTTGGTCATTGAACAATGCGGGGCATGGAATGTTAAGCATACAGTTAACGGCCTCTGGGCCGGGGATCCTTGGAGATCCGCTCTTTGACAAATGGGATATGGAATGATTTCTGTGTAGACTTTCTGGGGCCGACCGGTTTTGACAGCACCAGGCGGGGAAAGTATAAGCATGCCGTGCGTTGGATAATTAGCACGTAAATCTGAATATTCAACCATTAATTGGCAATACTCAGTATGCCATGGCTGCCTAATCAGTGATTAGACCGTCATTCGGGCCGCGTTGAGCAGGTTGTTCCGCTACCACGCTCCGCCGCCGACTCAAAAAAGAAAGCGGAATGCTGCCGCGATAGGCTGTGCCCGCGGCAAAAGACCATACAGCTAAGTCATGGGTTGGTTGGTTCGCTTCCTGTCCATGGCCGACAACCAATAGCGAAATAAGCATGTAGAAGGCTTTTTCAACCGGTGTTTGGACGCGAGTTCGACTCTCGCCGGCTCCACCATTTAAAGCATGACCGGGACTTTTTTCGGCCATGCTTGTGGTTGCTTATTCCAACCCCATGGCTGTCCTTTGCTCCACTTTGGGTTCGAAAACTGCTTTTGTCATGGTTGGCAGGCATGGACCCTTCTGCGGGCGTTGATCTCGCGATGGAAGGCGGGACAAGCCAATCTCCAGCGGCCGCTGCTCAGACCGCCCCGCATGGTGCACGGCGTTTGCTGTGAATCACACCGGTACGCAAAATAATCAAGATACATGTCAAACCTGCCAGCGTAATTGTATAACTTCTTGTTGCGCTGGTGGACAATAGACTTTAAAGGAATGAAATCAACATCCCCAAAATTGTTCAAGACTGTATTGACACTGCACATCATCTTTTCTGTGGGGTTACTGGGAGACTCTGCCGGTTACCTTGCAATAGCTATTCATGGAGCAAATGTCACAGATCCCTTAATGGCCAAAGCATCTTATCAAATTCTTCAACTACTCGCTTTTGTATTTGGTATTCCTTTAAGTTTTGCTGCATTGCTTAGTGGACTGTGGCTGACATTCATTACGAAATGGAAACTGTTTCGGTACCCCTGGGTAACCACGAAATTTTTGCTGATTATTTCAGTTATTCTGGTCGGAGCAATTTTTCTAAAAAGCGGCATGGATGCCATGCTAAGCGGTCGGGGTGGTGCCGAAGGGACATTAATTATGGGAGCTGTCTACGATGTTGTCGCATTAACCGTGGCCACTTTTTTTGGTGTATTTAAGCCTTTTAGAAATAGACCCCCTAAGCGGGAAAAAAGCGGACAAGAACGTACCGCTAACATGGGCCTGGAGTAACGGGGGCGGACAAGGCGGCCAGTGATAACATGCCGACCCCACATGGAGCCGCCAAGATGGCAAACAAATTAGGCGCAGCACTATAATTCATCAAGACTTGATAAAAAATGCATTATTTGGACTTGCCGTAGGAGATGCTTTGGGAGTTCCGGTAGAGTTCAAAAGCAGAGAGGCAATCCAAAATAATCCCGTAACCGATATGGTGGGTTACGGTACTTACAATTTGCCTGCAGGAACATGGTCAGACGACAGTGCTCTTGCCTTTTGTCTTGCAGAAGCTTTAATGCAAGACTTCAACCTGAAAGTCATCGGCGATAATTTTCAGAAGTGGCTATATCAAAATTATTGGACGCCGCATGGATATGTATTTGATGTAGGTGTCACAACGCGACAGGCAATTTATAGTCTGTCAACAGGAACCCGGCCTGACCTGGCAGGTGGTTTTAATGAAAATGAAAACGGCAACGGCTCTTTAATGCGAATACTTCCCTTGCTTTTTCATATTAAAGATAAGCCGATTGACGAACGATATTCGGTAACCAAAGCAGTCTCATCTATTACCCATGGACACCTACGTTCGGTAATTGCTTGCTTTTATTATCTTGAGTTTGCCAGGCAGTTGCTGAACAAAGAAGATAAGTTTTCGATTTATCACCACTTAAAAGCAAGTGTTTATGAATACTTACAGTCCTTAACAATTAATCCAGAGGAAATAAGACTTTTTGACCGTTTACTAAAAGGAGACATAACAGATCTGGCAGAAGAACAAATACAAAGTAGCGGATACGTTTTACATACCCTAGAAGCGAGTATTTGGTGTATACTGACAACTACTGATTATGAAGAAGCTGTTTTAAAAGCAGTAAATTTGGGCGAGGACACAGACACGACAGGTGCGGTAACGGGTGGACTGGCAGGGCTGCTCTATGGCTTTGACAACATACCGGCAAATTGGGTTGCGCAACTGGCAAGGCGAGGTGACATTGATGACTTGGCGAGCCGTCTAACGCTTAAGCTCGCCAACCCCTAACCGTGTGTGTATAAAATTGTGGTGGGATGAATGAGTATTCGGCTGCATTCATCTGCCACCAGACACGTCGATGAAGGACCCGGAGGTGTAGGCCGCCTTGTCTGATGCCAGCCAAAGGATGGCCTCCGCCACTTCCTCAGCATAGCCCCCTCTTTTCATGGGGATACTTTCTTTCAGTCTTTCGACCCGGTCCGGCTCGCCGCCATCTGCATGGATGTCGGTAAGGATAAACGCCGGGCGTACGGCATTAACCCTTATCCCTTCGCCGGCCAGTTCTACCGCCAGGCCCTTGGTCAGGGTATCTATAGCTCCTTTGGAGGCGGCATAGTCGACGTATTCATGGGGGGCGCCGGTGCGGGCGGCGATCGAAGATACATTCACGATGGCTCCTCCCTGACCGCCTCTGCTACGGGCCATGCGCCGGATGGCTTCCCGGGCGCAGAGCATTTGCCCCATCACGTTGGTGGCGAAGATACGGGCCAGGCGGGCAGCGTCCATGTCAACCAGGCGTGCCTGCGTCTCCAGTATCCCCGCATTGTTCACCAGCACCCGCAGGCCATCACCGAAATGTCGGTCGCATTCCCCGAAGAGCCGGAGAATATCGTCTTCTCTGGTGATGTCGGCCTGTGCGGCGACAGCTGTCCCTCCGGCGCGGCGGATGTTGTCCACGACCTGGTCCGCGGCAGCCTTTTGCCGGTGGTATCCTACCATGACGCCATATCCCTGGCGGGCCGCCAGCAGGGCGGTAGCGGCGCCGATGCCCCTGCTGGCCCCTGTAATGAGCATAATATTCATACCTGCTTTTTTGATGAGGGTCTGGGTTGTGTTTTGCTGGCGGCGCCGCGGCCCGGTGGGGCTGTCCTCTGTGCCCTGGCCCTGTCCAGAAAGCTTTTTTCCCCCAGCCGTTCCTCTACTTCGACGATCCCCAGCATGAGGTTGTGGGTCGTGTCGGTCAGCTCGTTCGCTGCGGCGATGATGATCTTCCAGACCGGTTGCATGGCTGTCACCAGACGCCGTCCTTTTTCCGTCAGCTGCAGCCTCCGTTTGCGCTCGTCCCTGCTGTCCCTGCTGGAGCGGATAAGTTTTTCCTTTTCCAGCTCTTTGAGCAGGCTGATGGTAGAGGGGTGGGTATATCCGATTTCTCCGGCAATTTCCAGGACGCTCAGCCCCGGCTTTTTGTGCAAGACATAGATGACAGGGAACCATTTGGGCTGAAAATCGATGCCATGCTCCTGGTATACCAGAAAGCTGTCTTTTCGCAATTGCTCGCTCAGCCGTTGGAGCCGGGTGGAAATGGCCAGGATGCCAGAGGCGTCGATGATGGTCATGGGTGAGTGCTTTTGCCCAGTGGCAGATGGTAAAATACGTGATCCTGGGGCATGCGGGGAAAATTTTCCGGAAGCGAGGCCGGGCTGACGGGCATGAACCCGTTTTTCTCGTAAAACCGCAGGGCTGCCTTCATCACCCCCACGGTGCCGAGATACAGGTCCTGGATGCCGTTTTCCCGGCCGTAACCGATAAGGGTCTCCAACAGGCGTGCAGCGACACCGGCCTCTTTGCCGCGGTAAGGCTTCCGGACGAACATTTTTCGCAGCGCCCCGCCATCCCTGCCGAAGCGCAGCAAGGCCAGGGTGCCTATCAATTCCTCTCCCATGAATGCCCCCCAAAATCCCCCGCCTGTCTGGATATACACGCCCTCGATATCCATCAGATCAGGCTGGTCAGCCAGGGTGATGTCGATGCCGAACTCTTCTTGCTGAATGGGCAGAACAAGGTCAACGATCTGTTTGACATCCCTATTGGACAGGGATAAAACGGTCAGTGATGGCGGCATGGGACATCATTTAGGTACAAAGCTACGTAGTTAACTACATAAATACCTCATTTTTTTAGCCTGGCCGCGGCACGAACTTTACCTGAGGAAGGAATGTTCTGTCTAAAAAGCCCATGAAAATCACCACCGCTTTTGCCGAACAGGAAGACATACCCGTCGCCTATACCTGTATGGGCGCCAACATCAGCCCGCCCCTCACCATTGACGACGTTCCTGCCGGCAGCCGGACGCTGGTGCTGGTCCTGGAGGATGCTGACGCATCCCCGGTCCCCTGGATCCATTGGCTGGTATTCAATATCCCGGCGACCACGCGCGGGGTGGAGGAGGGGCATACCCCTGCCGGAGGTATAGAAGGGCTGGCCAACAACCACAGTTTTGGGTATGAGGGGCCTTGCCCCAAATATTTCCGGGGAATCCATCATTACCGTCTTCGCCTGTTTGCCGTCGATATCCTGCTCGACCTGCCCGCGGCCTCTGCATGGGAGAGCGTGGAAGGGGCCATGGAGGGTCATATTTTGGGGCAGACCGAGGTGACCGGTCTTTGCAGCAGCGCATAGGTACACAGCCCGTTGCGCGGAAACCCTATTTGTCCCGACAGGCGTGGAATGATATTTGGACCGGCTTGTATAGCCGGAAAGTGGGGCAGGGAAATCCCCGGATTTTTCTGCCAGGCTCCGGAATTGATCATCCCAAACGCCAAGATCATGGTAGACAAACATGCTGAAGGAAAAATGGCGAAAGCCATCGAGGATCAAACGGCCAAGATGCCCTCTGACCTCTTTCTCTGGACCGCGCTAACCTGCATGGGCGTATCCTTCGCCCTGAAGTGCATGAAGAAGAGCCATATGGCCCTGTTGGTGGGGCAGTGGGCCGCCCCCGTCCTGCTGTTGGGCGTATACAACAAGATCGTGAAGACGGAAGGGTCAGACTAGGTTTCCGGCCTTGTTCCATACAGTATGGCCATGCGAAACAAGCACAGCAGGAAGACCACGCGGGCTTCCGGGAAGCGTCGCGCTCCGGAAAATAAAGACGATCTGGACAGCCGCAAGAATGAGGAGCAGGAATTCCGGGGAGACGACATCACGCACAACAAGAAGCCCGCCCGTCGCGGGCGTCCACGGAAGTCCGGGCATTGACCGGCATAGAGGCACGGTTTTTTCTGAAGAACCGGTATGGATAAGACGCAAAAGCAGCCTTTCGCCGTGGCCAGTGTGGCCTTTAGCGAAGGGGGTGACATACCGCCCAGGTATGCCTGTGAGGGGGAGAACATCAACCCACCGCTGGTCATCAGCGGCATACCGGGGCAAGCCAGCTCGCTGGTCATCTTGATGGAAGACCCGGACGCTCCAGGCGGAGTGTTCCATCATTGGCTGACCTGGAATATTCCCCCAAACGAACCGATTGCCGAACACAGTTTTCCCGGCATTAGCGGCGTCAATGATTTCGGTAAAACGGGCTACGGAGGCCCCTGTCCGGGTTCGGGAAGGCATCGCTATTTCATCCGCGTATATGCCCTTGACGCCATGCTGGATTTGCTGGCGGGGGCAGACGTGGCATCTTTGCGCGCCGCCATGAAAGATCATGTGCTTTCGGAATGCCACCTGATGGCCTATTACCGCAAGCAGGGAGTTTCCCGGTAGTCCTCTTTGGGGGAAGATATTCCCCAAAAGGGTTGGGAGCGCCTCATACCTCTTCACCGGAAAATTTTGGCTATGCATGCTTTGTCGACTCCGGCCGATTTGGACGCCGTACTCCAGGATATGGCTGGACGACAGGTCGTGCTGCTGGGAGAAGCCTCGCATGGAACCCATGAGTTCTATACCTGGCGAACGGCCATCAGCCAGGCCTTGGTGAGGGATCACGGGTTCTCTTTTGTAGCCGTAGAGGGCGACTGGCCGGACGGCTATCGGATCAACCGCTTTGTCAAGGGATATCAGGATGCGGGGGAAGATATAGTGGATGTGCTCGACGATTTCAACCGCTGGCCCACCTGGATGTGGGCCAACTGGGAGACGGCCGCTTTTGCCGAATGGCTGCGGGCATACAACCAATCCCGCCCGCCGGAAGAGAAGGCCGGATTCTACGGTCTGGATGTCTACAGTCTTTGGAACTCCATGAAGATCATGCTCGAGTATCTGGAAGACCGGGATACCCAGGCAGCGCGCTCGGTAAAGGACGCAGTTCGTTGTTTCGAGCCCTTCTGGGAAGATGAGCAAGTATATACCCGGACGGCTGTGCGGGACCTGGATTGCCGCGACGAGCTGCTGGCCTTGCTTCGCGATGTCCGGCGCAGCGCCTGGAGCATGGATTGCGACAGGGAAGCTGGGCTGAAGGTCGAGCAAAACGCTGCCGCGGCGGTACATGCC
>CBINPH010000066.1:0-11132 GCA_966252445.1 uncultured Chitinophagaceae bacterium
ATCCATGTATCCGTGGATGGATGAGGGCTTTACCACCTATGCGGAAGGGCGGGTGTCGGATTACTATTACCATGCCTTCGCCGACGCCGTCTTCGGCGCCGACACGGCCGGCCGCCGGAGCATGCTCGAGCGGCTGGACAGCGCAAAGCCGCGGGGGGAAGAGGATTCCTACCGGGGATATTTCTACCTGGTGAAAAGCGGGCTGGCCGAGCCCATGACCACCCATGCCGATCACTACAGCACCAACTTCGCCTATGGGCAGAACGCGTATTCCAAAGGCGCCGTTTTTCTCTGCCAGCTGGGCTATATCGTCGGCGACAGCGTGCGCGACCGCATCCTGCTGGAGTATTACCGGGAATGGCGCTACAGGCACCCCGATGCGGATGACTTCATGCGGGTGGCGGAAAAGGTCAGCGGCATGAAGCTGGACTGGTACCAGGAATATTTTATCAAAACGCTGAAGACTATCGATTACGGCATCGACGCCGTCACCGACAGTGCCGGCAGGACCAGGGTCACCCTGCGCCGCATCGGGGAGATGCCCATGCCGGTGGACCTGCTGGTGACCTATAAGGACGGACGGCGCGAGATGCATTACCTGCCCGCGTACCTGATGTTCGGCGCCAAGCCTGCCGAAGGGTCCACCCCCCGCATCGTGCATGAGCCCTGGCCATGGACCCATCCCACGCGGACCATTACCCTGAAGGCCCCGCTGGCCGATATCCGGAGCCTCGAAATCGATCCCAGCTACCGCATGGCCGACGTGGACCGCGACAACAACAGGCGCAGCTGGTAGCCGGTTAGGAAATCTTCGAAAAAAATATATCTTTGGTATCCAACGAATAACCCAAAACTAGGCATATGAAAAAAGGATGTTTGCCGGCCATCATCATCGTCGTGGTTGTCGTGCTCCTCTGGGGCGGATGCAGCGCCATCAGCACCAACAACAAGCTGGTGCCCATGGACCAGGACGTGAAAAGCAAATGGGGCCAGGTGGAGAACCAGTATCAGCGCCGTTCCGACCTTATTCCCAACCTCGTCAATACCGTGAAGGGAGCCGCCGACTTCGAGAAGTCCACGCTCACGCAGGTCATCCAGGCCCGCGCCTCCGCGACCCAGATCAAGGTGGACCCCAACGACCTCAGCCCGGAGAAGATACAGGAGTTCCAGGCCGCCCAGGGACAGCTCAGCCAGGCGCTGGGCCGGCTGATGGTGGTGGCGGAGCGCTATCCCCAGCTTACCGCCACGCAGAACTTCAAGGACCTGCAGGCGCAGCTCGAAGGAACGGAAAACCGGATTGCGGTGGCCCGCCGTGACTTCAACAATGCCGTACAGACCTACAATTCCAAGCGCAATACCTTTCCCACCGCCTGGTGGGTAGCCCTCTTCTACAGCAACAAGTTCAAGGAGAAAGGCTTTTTCGAGGCGCAGCCGGGATCGGAAACCGCGCCTACCGTGGATTTTGGTAACAGCGCACCGGCCGCCGCACCGCCGGCCGCGGCGGATACCCAGGCGCGGTGAGCCTGCACAAGGGGAAGACCATGCTGTTCAAAAGAAAAGACATGCTTTCCGAAGAGGAAAAGGAGGCGATCGTGCGGTCCATCCGTGAGGCGGAGCGCATGACCTCCGGGGAGATCCGGGTGTTCATCGAGGCGCATTGCCGCTTCGTGAACCCCCTGGACAGGGCCGGCGAGGTGTTCGACAAGCTGCAGATGGCGAAAACCCGGTACCGCAACGGCGTGCTGCTGTATGTCGCCATCAAGGACAAGCAGCTGGCCATCCTGGGCGACGAGGGCATACACCGCCTGGTCGGCCAGGATTTCTGGAGCCACCAGTTGGCCGGCCTGAAAAGCGCTTTCGCGGAAAAGGATTATGCAGGGGGCATCGCCCGCTGCGCCCGGGAGATCGGCGCCTCCCTGGAAAAATATTTTCCGTACGAGTCGGGGGATGAGAACGAGCTGCCGGACGACATTGTTTTCGGATAAGATCCCCGGCGGCCCCGGCCGTCCGGAACGTAAAGATCAAGAGCCATCAGAACGAGCATACGCCATACTGTTTTTCACTGTTTGTCAGGAGCCCTGGGCAGGATGCCCGTCTGCTGCGCCGTCCTCACCCTGATCTGCTTGTTCAGCGCCGCGCTGCGCGCCCAGGACGTCCCGCCCGCCCCCAATCCGCCCCGCCTGGTCAACGACTTTGCCCACCTGCTCATGCCCGCCCAGGTGGATGCCCTGGAAAACAAGCTGGTCGCCTATAACGACAGTACCTCCACCCAGGTGGTCATCGCCGTCGTGGAGACCGTGGGGGATTACGACATGGTGGAATATGCCCTGAAGCTGGGCAGGGAATGGGGCGTGGGCGGCAAGGAGTTCAACAACGGGGTGGTGATCCTCATCGCCAAGGGAGACCGCAAGGCCTTCATCGCCACGGGCTACGGCATGGAAGGCCCCCTTCCCGACGCCACCTGCAAGCAGATCGTCGACCTGGACATCAGTCCGGCCTTTAAGGAACAGCGGTATTATGAGGGCCTGGACAAGGCCACAGACCATATCATCGCCGCAGCGGCGGGTGAATACCAGGCCAAGCCGCGGGCAGGCGAAGGCCAGGGCCGCGGCGCCGTGTTCTTCATCATCTTCATCCTCATCATCCTGTTCATTATTTTCCTCAGCAGCCGCGGGGGCGGTGGTGGTGGCGGCGGCACCGTATACGGCCGCCGCGGATGGGGCGCCGGTCCCTTTGTCGGCGGATGGATGGCCGGCCGCGGCATGGGCGGCGGCTTCGGCGGCGGGTTTGGCGGCGGCGGCGGTGGCGGCTTCGGCGGCTTCGGCGGGGGCAGCTTCGGCGGCGGTGGCGCCGGCGGCAGCTGGTGAGCGTAGGCTCAGTGTCCTGCCCGCTCCCCGAACCTGTCCAGCAGCTGTTGGCCCTGGACCGCCTGTGCGGTCAGGGCGGCCTTCAGGTCCTCACGGCCCGCCATGGCGGCGGCCTGCCGCTTATCGTCTATGAACGTTTTCAGGGGTACCATCAGGTAATTCAGGTACTGCGGCGCCAGGCCCCGGCTATAGCGCTCCAGCAGCTGCAGCCCCAGGCTGACCTTTCCGCTGTCGGTAACCACGCTGCCGAGCATGCGGAGATAAGGGTCCAGGGCGCCCAGCTTCGCGAAGCTGCCGCGGCTGCGGAAACACTTCTCCACGAAGGGAAAGTCTTCGGGCTTTCCCTGTTGGGCGAAAATGGCGCTGATGGTCGCATCCAGCGGCGCTTCTGCCGTAGCCTCCAGCTTCTTCGC
Organism: uncultured Chitinophagaceae bacterium; assembly: GCA_966252445.1. Classification (GTDB taxonomy): domain Bacteria; phylum Bacteroidota; class Bacteroidia; order Chitinophagales; family Chitinophagaceae; genus CBINPH01. The sequence continues at coordinate 3,281 of CBINPH010000066.1, forward strand.
CTCGGCATAGGCCGCGGCCATATCCTCTTTCATGAGGGCGCCCAGGGCGGCATTCTCCACCTGCAGGGAGGAGTCCTGCAACGCAGCCAGCAGCAGGGGGCGGGTTTCCGTGAAGGGCAGCTGCCCGGCCAGGGAGCTGAGAGCGGCTTTCCGCACCGACGCGTACGGGTCCTTTTTCAGCAGGGTCATGAGCACGGGCTCTGCCAGCCGGCGCACACTGTCGTTGCCCAGGTGCAGGGCCTGGGCCGCACTGGCCCGCAGGCCCTGGAAGGCGTCGTGCAGGGCGTCTACCAGCAGCTGCCGGGCCGCCGCGCTGCTGTCCTGCGCCGCGGCGCAGGCCTCAATGGCTTCCAGCCTGTCCAGGAAGCGGGGCGCATGATGATACTGATATATGTATTCCGCCGTAGTCTTGTGGTCCGTCTTCTCCGCCAGCAGCACCTTGTCGCCGTCCACGTTGATGAGCTGGGGCCGGCGCGTATAATGAAAGGCAAAGGTGTCCCGGCGGTCCATCATGGTGACCATGTGCCGCTCCGTACGCCCGCCGGCGTAGATGTCTATGGCGAAGGGCAGCCGGAAGAGCTGGCCGCTCTGCGTCTGTTCGACCATCACCCGCGCGATATGCAGGGCATCGTCGTAGGCATAGGAAATATCCAGTTTGGGATATCCCTTGCCGTAATACCACTGGTTCCAGAACCAGTTCAGGTCCTGTCCCGTGACCTCCTCGAAGGCCAGGCGCAGCTGCTGGGCCTCCGCCGCCTGGAAAGCATGTTGGGTGAGATACAGGTGCAGGGCGTCGAAAAAGGCGCTGTCGCCGACCACGTTGCGGAGCATGCGGAGCACACATCCCCCTTTCTGGTAGGTCACCCGGTCGAACACGTCTTCCCGCTGGTCATAATAGAAGTTCACCAGGGGATGGTCCTTGCCCGCGGCGGCGAAATCGATATAGGCCTGCAGGTCCCCATAGCTGTGCTGGTCGGCGAAGTCCCGGCCGTAGCGGTGCTCCGCCCACAGCGATTCGCTGAAGTCCGCAAAGGACTCGTTGAGGGTGAGATTGCTCCAGGACTCGGTGGTCACCAGGTCGCCGAACCACTGGTGGAACAACTCGTGGGCGATGACGGATTCGTTGCGGTAGTTGTCGTCCGCCAGCTGCCGGCTGGTCTGGTACATAAATTCGCCATGCAGGGTGGCCGTGGTGTTTTCCATGGCCCCGCTGACAAAATCCCGGGCGACGATCTGTGCATATTTGGACCAGGGGAAGGGCACGCCGAGGATGCGGGAATAAAAGTCGATCATGTCCGGGGTGGCGCCGAAGATGGCGCGGGCATAGGGCGCGTAGGCCTTTTCGACGTAATACTCCACCGGGACGTCTTTCCAATGGTCTTTGATGACCACGAAGGGACCCGCGGCCAGCATGGTCAGGTACGGCGCATGGGGATGGTCCATCTTCCAGGTATCTGTCCGGGTGCCATCGCCGTTGGCGTGGCGGGAGAGGAGCCGGCCGTTGGACAGGGTCGTGAAAGCCTGGGGGACGGTCATGGAGATCTGCATCAGCGTTTTCTGGTTCGGGCGGTCTATGGTCGGGAACCAGACGGAGTTGGACTGCGTCTCTCCCTGCGTCCATACTTCGGTGGGCTGGTAGGGATCCTTGCCGTCCGCATTGATGAAGTAGAGCCCCTTGTCGGAGGCGATGGCGCTGCTGCCGCCCGGGTCCTTGAGCTCGTCAGGCCTGGCGGTGTAGTCGATGACCACGGTATACGCCTCTGCCCGCCGCCGAGGCCGGTCCAGCCGGATGCGCAGCAACTGCCCGTCGTAGCGGTAGCTCAGCCGCTGACGCCGGCCGCCTGCCGAAAGGTCTACGCTGTGGATGTCCATGCCGCGGGCATCCAGGCAGAGGCTGTCGGTGGGGTAAAAATGCGGTTGCAGGGTGATCCAGGCCTTGCCGTACAGGTATTTCCTGGAAAAGTCGAAGCGGAGCTCCAGGCGGGTGCTGACCAGGTCGTTCACGCGGTCCGCCGTGGCCCGGTAGCTCCTGAGGGGGTTGTGGTAACGGGGCACCTTCACTTCCATGGGCGGCAGCGCCTGGTGTTGCATGGTGCTGTCCTGGGCTTCCGCGCCGCCGGGCACCAGGGCGCACAGGGCTATGGCCGCCGCCAGGATGGGTTTCCGTGGGATCGGTTTCATGAGGAAGGCTTTTTGCAAATGTAAATGACGCCGGGAAGGAGACCAAGGGAAATGCGGGCGGGAGAAAAGCCTTATTTTTGTATCGGCCGCCGGCGGCGGCCGATACAAACCGCTCGGCTGTACGATCTGGAAGTGCTTCAGGGACCCTCCTTTTCCGTCGAAGTCCTCGGCAGCGATGAGGGTAAGGAACAGTTTTTGCTGGACAACCAACCGCTGTCCTGGGATGCCGTCCCCCTGCCGGACGGATCGCTGTCCCTCATCTTCGGCCACCGAAGCTACCTGGCCGAGGTGATGGCCTGGCATGAGGAGGACCGGATACTGGATCTCCGCATCTCGGGGGTGCCATGCCGGGTGAAGATCAGCGATCCCCTGGACCGCACGCTGAAGACCCTGGGCCTGAATACGGCCAGCACGCACCGGGTAAGCGAGATCAGGGCACCCATGCCCGGACTGGTGGTCCGGGTGATGGCCGTGCAGGGACAGGCGCTGCGCCAGGGCGACCCCGTCCTGGTCCTGGAGGCCATGAAGATGGAAAACGTCTTCAAGGCGCCGGCGGACGCGGTGGTCCGGGAGGTCAGGGTGTCTGAGCATACAGCGGTGGAGAAAGGGCAGGTATTGATGATCCTCGAATGAAGGCATAACCGGAAAGCGTACCTTATGATGAAGCGATGGACCACAGTGGCATGCCTGGCATGCATGAGCCTCGGCGCTGCCCGGGTGACCGCCCAGGTGACCGCCCAGGTAACCGCCCGGGAGCAAGGCGCCAAAGGGCATTTCATCTATATCCAGAACGAAAGCGGCATGCCGTTTTACGTGAAGTCCGCCAAAGGCGAGCTGCTCAGCAGCTCGCCTGCCGGATACATCATCATCCCCCATATGCAGGCGGCACGCCATGCCCTGACCATCGGCTTCCCCAAGCGGCAATATCCCGAAGAGGCCTTTGTCATTGACCTGCGTCAGGGCCATGACGCCGGATATCTGCTGAAGGCCACGGGGGAAAAGACTTTTGTCCTGTATAGCCTCACGGATTACAAGGCCCTGAAGCCCAGCCAGGTGGCGTCCAGCCCCGGCAACCGCATCGTGGCCGCCCCGCCGGCGGAGGCCCCGCCCGCGAAGTCGCCGGAGGTAGTTCCCGCGCCGGGCGCGGAGCCCCCTGTGGCCCAGGCCACCCCCCGGCAAGAGGACGCTTCCAGCGATGATTTCTCGGCCATGCTGAATGCGGTGACCGGGACGGATGAGCCCAGCCCCGCACCCGCGGAGGTCGCGTCTGCGCCCGGGGAGACCGCGCCGGCATCCGGAGACGGCGCCCAGCAGCCCGGCTTGCCGCCGGCGCAGGCCCCCGATCTGGCCGGCAGCACCGGGCAGGTGGAGGAGGCCCCCGCGCCGGAGCCTTCCGATACTTCGGGGGACGCTGATTCGGGCTTCCTGGCCCAGGTGGCGGCCATCACCGCTTCCAGGCGGGCCCGGCACAGCGAAGCGCCGAAGGAGCCGTCCCCGGCCACGAATACGGACAATTCGCCGGAGCAGGCGTCCTCCGCCCCTTCGGCCACGCCTTCCAGCCCCACGTTCATTACCTTCCCCACCGATAACAACAAGGCGCATACCGAGCCCGCCGCGGCTCCCGAGACGGCAGCAGCCGCTGCCGACGAGCGCCTCCTGAGTGACGAAGAGCGGCGGGAGCGCCGCCGCCTGCGGAAGCAGCAGCGGCAGGCCGCCAAGGACAGCCTGGCTGCCCTGAAGGAGAAGGAAGAAGCTCTCCCCGAGCCGCCCGAAGAAACGCAGCCTGCCGAAGCGGACAAGGCGCCCATGGCCAATTCGGACTGCCAGGTGCAGGCTGACGAAAAGGACTTTCAGAAAGCACGCCGCAAGATGGCTTCCCGCAGCGATGAAGAAGGGATGTTCAAAATGGCCGAGAAATTTCTGGGGGAAAACCGCTGCTATTCTGCGGCCCAGGTGCAAAGCCTGACCTACCTGTTCCAGAGCGACGAGTACCGCTACCGCTTTCTCGAAATGGCCTATCCCAAGGTCTATGACGGACAGCATTTCCCCGCCCTGGAAAAAGCGCTGAGCAGCGATTATTACCGGGGCCGCTTCCGGGCCATGCTCAAGAAATAACACGGTTCCTCAGCGGGGCGCGCGCCGCCCGGGGATGGCGTCAATGAGCCTCCGGGTGAAAGCGGAGCGCGGCGCCTGGCATACCGTCGCCGCCGGCCCCGTCTCTTCGATCTGGCCCTGGTACATCACCATGATCCGGTCACAGAGAAACTGCACCACCGACAGGTCGTGTGAGATGAATATACAGCTGAACCCCATCTCTTCGCGCAGCTTCAGCAGCAGGTTCAGCACCTGGGCCTGCACGCTGACATCCAGGGCGGACACGGACTCATCGCAGACCACCAGGTCGGGCTCCAGCGCCAGGGCCCTGGCCAGCCCGATGCGCTGGCGCTGCCCGCCGGAGAACTCGTGGGGATAGCGCCTGAAGTGCGCAGGATCCAGGTTCACCTTCTGCAGCAGCTCGTAGGCCTTCTCCCGGCGCCCCGTATCATGCCCGAAGAGGCGATGTACCCGCATGGGCTCCATGATGGCTTCCCCAACCGTCATCCGGGGATTGAGGGACGAATAAGGATCCTGGAAGACGATCTGCATATGTCTGCGCCAGCGGCGCAGCTCACGCGCAGGCATCCGGCACAGGTCCCTGTTCCTGTACAGCACTTGCCCCGCCTCGGGGCGGACCAGCTGCAGCAGGGAGCGCCCCAGCGTCGTCTTGCCGGAGCCTGATTCACCCACCAGGCCCAGGGTCTCGCCGGGAAACAGGTCGAAGCTCACCCTGTCTACGGCCGTGACCCATCCGCGGGTCCGTCCCAGGCTATGGCGTGCCGCAAAGCGGGTAACGAGGTCCCGCACCCTGACGATGGGCTCCTGGCGCTGCAGGTGCTCCAGGCGTCGCTGGGACTCCGCCGGGTCCGTCCGCAGGGACTGCAGCACCGCAGCCACGTCGGTCTCCCTGGAGCGAACGCTGCCCTGTTTTTCTTCCATGAAATCCGCCACCACGGGCAGGCGCCGCAGCTTCTCCCCCAGTGGAGGGCGGCAGGCCAGCAGCCCGCGGGTATAGGGGTGCTGCGGCCTTTGGAAGATATCGTCTACGCTGCCTTCCTCCACCAGCTGGCCCCGGTACATCACCAGCACCCGGTCGGCGATCTCCGCCACGACCCCTAAATCGTGGGTGATGAACAGCACGCTCATCCCCTCGCTGCGCTGGAGCTCACGGAGCAGCTCCAGGATGGTTTTCTGCACCGTCACGTCCAGCGCGGTGGTCGGTTCGTCGGCGATGAGCAGCCGTGGATGCCCGCAGATGGCCATGGCGATCATGACCCGTTGTTTCTGTCCGCCGGACAGCTGGTGGGGATAACGGTCCAGCATGCCTTCGGGGTCGGGCAGCCGCACTTTTTCAAAGAGGGCGGCGGCTTCGCGCCGCGCATCGGACGCGCTGACCCGCCGGTGCTGCCTTATGGCTTCGGTGACCTGCCTGCCGCAGGTGAACACGGGGTTCAGCGAGGACATCGGCTCCTGGAAGATCATGCTGATGCGGTCTCCCCGGTAGCGGCGGATGTCCTCGGGCGGCAGTTGCAGCAGGTCCCTCGAGCCGGTTTCTTCATGGAAGATCAGCCGTCCTCCGTCAATCCGGCCCGGGGCAGAGATCAGCTGCATCAGGGAGAGCGAGGTGACCGATTTCCCGGAGCCTGATTCTCCGACCAGGCCCACGATCTCTCCGGCGGCGATGGAAAAGGAGATGCCTTTGACCGCCTCCGTCCTGGCGCCGCCGCTGCCGAAGGATACCCGCAAGTCCCGGATATCCAGGAGGGCTTCCCCTGCCGAATGGTTCCCGGTCCCCATATCAGAACTTCAGGTGTTTGACGGTGAGCCCCTGGTTGATCAGCTGCTTCAGGGAATCGATGCCGATCTCCAGATGCATGTCCACGAAGCGGGCCGTGACGGAGCGGTCGCTTTTTTCGGTCTTGACCCCTTCGGCGATCATCGGCCTGTCGGAGACCAGCAGCAGAGCTCCGGTAGGCATATGGTTGTAAAACCCCACGCTGAAGATGGTCGCGGTTTCCATATCGACGGCCATGACCCGTATCTTGTCGAGATAACGCTTGAACTCCGTGTCGTGCTCCCATACGCGGCGGTTGGTGCTGTAGCAGGTGCCCGTCCAGTAGTCGCGGCCATGATCGCGGATGGTCGTGGAAATGGCCTTCTGCAGGGCGAAGGCCGGCAGCGCCGGCACCTCGGGCGGGAAATAGTCATCCGAGGTGCCCTCCCCGCGGATAGCGGCGATGGGCAGGATGAGATCGCCCAGCTTGTTTTTGCGCTTGACGCCCCCGCAGTTGCCGAGGAACAGCACGGCCTTCGGGCGTACGGCGCTCAGCAGGTCCATGACCGTGGCAGCGCTGGCGCTGCCCATCCCGAAGTTGATGATGGTCATGCCTTCCGCCGTGGCGCAGGGCATGGGGCGGTCTTTTCCGACGACGGGTACCTGGTGGCGGCGGGCGAAACTTTCAACATAGTTCCCGAAGTTGCACAGCAGGATGTAGGCGCCGAAATTGTCCAGTTTTTCCCCTGTATAGCGGGGAAGCCAGTTGGCGACGATCTCTTCTTTGGTCTTCATGCGGCGGTTTGTCGGATGATCGGCAGGTGCAGCCGCCGGGATAATGCCCTATCTTTGAGCGGCGCTGCAAGGCTGTAAATATCGACTTTTTCCATGGCGTTCGGCGCAGGAAAGAGCAGCCGGCCTCCCCGGCGTCCCGGGCCCGCGGGTACCGGTGTTCCTCAAAATGCCTGTCAACGTGAAGACCAGCCTTTTTTCCCCGGGTCCTGCAGACGTTCCCCCGCTGATCCCGGTGCCTTACCCGGCGCCCGCTTTCAGGATACAGTCCTCCGGAGGCCTGCGCCAGATCTTCGATCCGGTACGGCGCCGTTTTGTGGCGTTGACGCCGGAAGAATGGGTGCGCCAGAACTTCATGCTGTACCTGCAGACGGTGCTGGGCTACCCGGCGGCCCTGATGGCGGTGGAAAAGGAGATACGGCTGGGGGAGCTGAGAAGGCGCTGCGACATCGTGCTGTACCGTGCCTCCCGGCCATGGCTGATCGTGGAATGCAAGGAGCCGTCCGTCCCGGTGGATGAAAAAGCGCTTCGGCAGATCGCCGCTTATCAGCTGGCGTTGCGCGTGGATTACCTGGTGCTGACCAACGGCGCGCATACCCTGGGCTGGGACAACCAGGCGGGCGCCTGGCTGCGCGCCCTGCCCGCCTATGGCGGCGCCGACGAGGCCTCTTCCTAGGGAAATATGCCCAGCGGGGCATAGGCTTCGGCCACCTTGTTGATGGCGCACACATAAGCGGCGGTACGCATGTCGTGGATCCTGTCGTCCGTGTTGACGATCTCCCGGATCTCCTGCACCGCCTGGATCATGGTGCCTTCCAGGCCCGAATAGACCAGGTCCACCTCGTCGGCCCCGTGGAGGATGAATTTCTTTTCGTTTTCGGCCACCTTCTTGCCGGTGAGGTCTTCGATCTGTCCCAGGATATGGAGGTTCATGTTCTCGCTGAAGCGTTTTTCCATGCGGCCGTAGCGCACATGGCTCAGGTTCTTCAGCCATTCGAAATTAGATAC
>CBINPH010000067.1:0-11073 GCA_966252445.1 uncultured Chitinophagaceae bacterium
GTGGACAACGGTTTCCAGAACTTTTCTTTGGAGATGTTGTAGGCCAGCCCGGCAGAGGGGAAGAAGCCGAAGCGTTTGTCCTTGTAAAATCTTTCTGATCCGTTGTATCCGAAGTTCAGTTCCATGATGTAGCGGCCGTCATAGGCATACGTGAACCGGCCGGAGATGCCTTCGTTGCGGTAGGGCAGGGATTTCTGCAGGGTACCCTGGTTGGCAAAGAGCTGGTTGCGCCGGGTGCCGACCAGCAGGCCCGTCCATTCGTGCCTGTCCAGCTTCTTGACATAGTCCAGGGCCAGCTCGTAGTAGGTCATCGTGTTGATCTCATCGGTTCCCTCCGTGTAGTTCAGGTATTCCGTGGCGCTTTGCTCGTTGAGCAGGCTCAGGGTGTATTTGTCCTCGGATTTGTCGTAACCCCCGACCTCGTAGAAATACGGATTGTAGAAGCGCGAGACGGCAAAATGGGAATAGCGCGAGGTGTTGAACAGGCCACGGGCGGACAGGCCCGGGATGAGGAAGCCGAGATCCTGCTTGACCTCGAACTGGGCGGACATCTGGGAGTTGGTATAGTCCTGATATCCTTTGACCATGTCGGCGTAGGGGTTGATGAACTGCGGCTCGGGGATCCCGGTGGTGGTGCCGCCCGTTACGCCCCGGCTGCTGTTGCCAAACAGGATATGCTTGGCGCTGGGCAGGGCCTCGCTGGGATAAAAGGCGGGAAAGAGCACCGGGTTGGCACCGAGGATTTTCTGGAAGGTGAGCGCCCCGCCGTCTACGGGCCCCGTATAATCGTCGAAGAGCCCGCCCAGCCGGATCGTCACGTCCATGGTCTTGGTGAGGTTGATGTTTACATTGGAGCGCAGCTGGTAGGTCTTTAGCTTGATGTTCGAATTAAAATTGTTCCGGTGGTCGACCTTCAGGATGCCGTTGTCGAGGTTATAGGATCCCGAGATGTAATATCGTGCCACTTTGCCGCCCCCATTGACGTTGAGGTTGGCGCGCTGTGTCGAAGTAACATTTTTCACGAGCTGCTTTAGCCAGTCGTTGGCCGGATATACGTAGGGGTCGTCTCCGGCCCGGGTATGATCGATCTGGTACTGTGAGTAGGGCAGGGAGCCGATGGGGTTGCGGGTCAGTACCGATTCATTCTCCAATTCCATGTAGGTCACCGGATCGGCCAGGTCGATGTTGCGGGTGTTGGCCGACCAGGCGTTTTCCAGCCGGAGAGTCCAGCGGACAGGCCCTTCCCGGCCTTCCTTCGTGGTAATGAGGATGACGCCGTTGGCGGCGCGGCTGCCATACAGGGCGGTGGCCGTGGCGTCTTTCATGATGGCGAAGCTGGCGACGTCATCGGGCTGCAGCCGCGCCAGGTCAGTTGCCGTGACCTCGATGTTGTCGATCAGGATGAGCGGGTCCTTTTTGTAGCCGAAGGTGGTCACGCCCCGGATGAAGAAGTTGGCGTTGTCCTTGCCAGGTTCCCCGCTACGCTGGTAGGCGATGATGCCCGCCATTTTTCCGGCCAGGGCCGTGGTCAGGTTGGAACTGGGGATCTTCAGCTCGGCGGGATTGATGACGGTTTCCGAGCCCACGAGCTCTGTCTTCTTTTGCTTTCCGAAGGCCACGACCACGACGTCGTTCAGGTTGGTGGCGGATTTCTGCAGGCGAACCGTGATGTTTTTCCCGCGCTGCACGGGAACTTCAGCGGTTACGTAGCTGACGTCGGAGACCACCAGCGTGTCTGCAGGCCCTGCCAGGAGGCTGAAGTTGCCCAGCTCGTCGGAAGTGGTGCCGGCCGTGGCGTTGCCTTTGATGCGGATGGTGGCGCCGGGCAGGGGTTGGTTGCTGGACAGGTCCATGACCGTTCCGGTTACGCGGAGACGGCCGGTATCGGCCGGCAGGCCCGACGAGCTCTGCGGGGGCGCTGCCCCCGCCGGCAGGATGGCGGCCAGCCACAGGGCGCCGGCGAGCAGGGCGCGCCGGCAGGCCATGGGGATAGGTGTCATGTGTTTCATGGAGCAAGGTTTTAAAGTGGATGTGGGTTGGCGGGGTCCGCAGGATCCGGCCAATTGTTCAGATGTTTATACATATAGGCCCAGATTGTCGAGCCTGTTTATCGCCTGTGCTCATGTTCACGGCCGGGGGGACCCGGAGGAAAACAGGGTGGTGTCCGGTGTGGCCCCCATGCGGTAGACGAGGCGCCCTCCCTGTGTCAATGCCCGGAAGTCCACCCAGGGCTGCTTCAGGGGCCGTCCCCGGACTTGCGCAGCCCGGATATAGCGGTCCCCCTCCCGGGCGCCCGGGGCGATGATCTCCAGCGAATCTCCCGGAAAATAGCGCTTGTCCAGTTGTATGCGGATACTGTCGAACAGGGGAGCGCTGATCTGCATGGTCGGATGCAGGGAGGCCCCGCCCTGTACATCGAAAAGCCCGATGGCCCCCAGCACATACCAGGCGCCGAGCTGCCCTTGGTCTTCGTCCTGGCCGTAGCCATAGCCGTGCAGGGGTGTATCGCCATAGAAGACGTCCATGATCTGGCGCACCCAGTACTGGGTCCGCCAGGGCTTGCCGGAAAAATTGAACAGGTAAGGGATCACCAGGCAGGGCTGGTTGCCCTGGTTATAGACCGCTTCCAGTCCTGAAAAGCTGTGCAGGACCTTGCCGCCCCCGAACAGGTTCTTGGCGGAGGCCGTGAACAGGGAGTCCAGGCGGCGGTTGAAGGTCTCCCGTCCCATCAGGTCCATGAGACCGGGGATATCCTGTGGGGCGTACCATGAATATTGCCAGGAGTTCCCTTCCTGGAAACCATTCCATACCTGGGTCGGGGTGAAATTTTGCACAAAGCGCCCCAGAGAATCCCGCGCCCGCATCATCCGTATGGTGGGGTCGAAGATGTTCCGGTAGTGCCGGCCCATGGCATTCAGGCGGCGGTAGTCGGCCGTTTTGCCCAGGGCCAGGGCCATTTGTCCCACGCCCCAGCTGCTGAAGGCATATTCCAGGGTATGGGAGGCCGAAAATTTGTAGCCTTTGAAGGTGTTCTCTATGGGGATATATCCCCGGCGGATGAAGTCTTCGAGGTCATATTTACCAACGGCCGCCGGGCGTTGATGCCAGTCCAGTTCGTTTTTTCTCGCCGCCTGGTAAGCCTCTTCCACCGGAAAATGACGGATGCCCCTGTTGTAGGCGCTGGCGATCATCAGGCCCAGGAAGTTCGAGGGCATGCCGGGTGTCAGCGCTCCCGCGGCTACGCCGTCGGGCAGCCAGCCCATATCCCGGTAATGATCCAGGTGCGCGCGGATGAAGTCATTCAGTATGACAGGATAGGCCAACCCCCAAAGCAGCTGCAGGTTCCAGAAGACGCCCCAGCTCGCGTCGGAGTTGTAATGCGCATAGAGCGGCGTGCCGGCGGCATCCAGCGGTATATGGCCGATGCCGCCGCCCAGGCGGGGGTATTCCCCGTTGACATCGCTGGATACTCCTCTGCCGGACAGCGCATGGTATAGCGCCGTATAGAATTTCACCTGGTCGCTGTGTTTTCCTCCGTAGGCCCGTATCCGTGACAACATGCGGTCCCATTCGGCGAAAGCCTGTTCCCGGCATTGGTCAAAGGACAGGCCGTCGCTCTCCCGGTGGAGGTTCAGGCGGGCGTTTTCCACGCTGACATAGGAGAGACCCACGCGTATGGTTTCCGTGTGGGCGCTGTCTGCTCCGAAGCTGACATACATGCCGCAGCCGCGGCCATGGACTTCACTGCGCCCCTGGGCTACCGTATCTCCCCGGAAGGTACCGAACTGCCGCAGCGGGTGCTCGAATTCCGCCACGAAATACATCGTCACGCGGGCGGAGGAATCCCAGCTGCGCACGTACTCGGGCAGGGTGGTGACGGCCCCCTCTATTTCCCGCGCTCCCCGCTTGCGGACCCAGGCGTCGGTCACCGGGCCGCTTTCTCCCTGCGTATGCCCTACATCGATCAGCACATGTCCGGCCTGGCCTGCAGGGAAATGGTAGCGATGAAAGCCTACCCGCCGGGTAGCACTCAGTTCGGCGCGGATATGATAATCTTTCAGGGTGACGGCGTAATATCCCGGCTGGGCCGTCTCGCTGACATGGTCGAAGGCGGAGCGGTAGCCCTCGCGGCCTTTTCCCGTATCCCCCGGGATGGTTCTCAGGGGACCGGTGGTGGGCATGAACACCAGACCACCGACCTGGAATTCATGGAAATGCCCGAAGCCTTCTATGGAGTGGTCACGGTAGTCATAGCCCACAGGCTCCCATCCGGAAGCGTTCCCGTAGTGGGCATTCGTATGGGGCCCCAACCGCGCCATACCGAAGGGCAGGGCTGCAGGCGTAAAGAAAAACCAGCGGCAGTTGACCGTGCCGATGAAGGGATCGACCAACGCAGCGGGCCTGTCCTGTGGCTGGGCCGCCAGGGAGCCGGCCGTGAAGAAAACCAGTAAAAGGAGGAGGCGTAAAGGTCTGCCCATGGCAAGGGTTTTGGTGATCATGTGGCGCCGCTCCTCGCCCTCGTTACGTCTTAGGGAATACCCTTATCCAAGGGAGACGGGAGAGGAGGTAATGTTCATATGTTTGAACATAAATGTACGTCATCCCTTTCAAACATCCAAATAATGCATGAAAATTCCAGACGCGGGTACCTGGCTCAGCGATGTTGGCGCTGCTTCCAGAAGGCTTCGATCTCTTCCAGGGACTTGCCCTTGGTCTCGGGGATCAGCTTCCAGGTCAGCAGCAGGGTAGGAGAGCAGAGGATGGCAAAGGTCCAGAAAGTGCCGGCGGGGCCTATGCCATCCAGCATCATCGGTGTAAGCTGCCCCACGAAGAAATTTGCAACCCAGAGCGACAGGGTGGCCAGGGACATGGCCCGCCCCCGCACCGACGTGGGGAAGATCTCGCCTACGACGATCCAGCAGACCGGGCCGAAAGAAAAGGCGAAGCTGGCGATGTACAACAGGATGAACAATAGGATCCAGGGCCCTTCAATGACGTTCAGGCTGAACAATATACCGATCACCAGCAGCGCCAGGATAGCGATGGATACCCCGAGCATCAGCAGGGGCTTGCGGCCCCAGCGGTCCACGGTGAAGATGGCCACGAAGGTGAACAGTACGTTGATGATGCCTATGGTGACCTGGCCGCCGAAGGCCCCACCCAGGGTAAAGCCGGCTTCGTCCAGAATGCGGGGGCCGTAATAAATCACCGCGTTGATGCCGGATACCTGGGACAGAAAGGGCAGCACCAGGCCGATGATCAGCGCTACCCGGTACACCGGGGACAGCAGTTCCCCGAAACGGCCGCTTTCGTTCACGAAAGAGGCCCTGATGGCCTGGACTTCCCGGCGCGCAGTGTCCGGGTCATTGACCCGGGCGAGCAGCGCCTCGGCCCGGGCGTCCTGCTTGTTCATCAGCAGCCAGCGCGGGGATTCCGGGATCAGGAAAAGGCAGATAAGAAAAATGCCCGCCGGTACCAGGCCCATGCCCAACATCGCGCGCCATACATGGTCGGTCAGGATGAAGGCCAGGAAGCCGTCGGCGGACCATCCCCTGGCCGCAGCCGGCTCCAGGGAGAGATGCAGCAGCCCCGCATTGGAAAAATAGGCGCAGAGGATGCCGATCGTGATGGCCAGCTGGTACAGGGCCACCATGCGCCCCCGCAGCCGGGCGGGGGAGAACTCGGAGATATACAGGGGAGATACCATGGAGGCCACCCCGATGCCCAGCCCGCCGATGAAGCGGAAGGTGATCAGCAGGGACTCCTGCCTGGCCAGCATGCAGCCCAGGGCGGAGGCTGTAAACAGCAAGGCGCTCAGGAGCAGCACTTTTTTGCGGCCATAGCTGTCGCTGATCTTGCCGGCAGCCGCGACACCGATGATGCAGCCCAGCAGGGCACAGCTGACGAACCAGCCCTCCCTGGCCGCCGACATGGCAAATTCCGATTTGACAAAGCCGACCACGCCGGAGATGACGGCGGTGTCGAACCCGAACAGGAAGCCGCCTAAAGCGGCGACGGCGCAGATGAGCATCAGGTAACGGGCGCTGGAAACGGAGCGTTCGTGCATGGCGGCGTATTTAGGAAAGCGGTTTGAGAAAAGCCTTGACAATTTTAAGCGGTCGCTCACCCACCTGGGTCAGCCGGTAGCTGCCTGCAGCCGCAGGCACCACAAAGGTCTCCGCATAGCTGTATTGCCGGCGCATCCCTGCGGCGGTCTCGATGCGCACGGCCTCTCCCTCGACCAACATCAGCACCTGCACCCCGCCGTTGGTGCGCTGCTCTATGCTGCCCTGGAATTCCAGGCGGTGCACGTCGTAAAAATGCGCCGGGTGGGTAGGCAGATGCCACAGGGCCCAGCCCTCCCCGGATTCGAGGAGGCGGGGGCGGGAAATCAGCTCGTCCGCCACGGTACCGCCCTGCCTGGAAAAATTCAGGTTCGCGAAGGCATGCTGCAGGTTGATGGGCCGCAGGTTGCCCTGCAGGTCCGGCCGCAGCCAGTCATACATCTTAAAGGTATAGATATAGGGGGTGGCGCTGATCTCCAGGACCAGGTTCCCCGCGCCCGCACTGTGTACGGTGCCGTGCGGAATGAGGAAGAGGTCGCCGCGGCTGGCCGGGAAATGTTGCACATACCGGTCTATCTTCACGGGAATTTTATCCCGGTGACTGGCTTCCAGGTCTTCCCGGAAGCCGTCAGGATCAATGTTTTCCTGGAAGCCCAGGTAAACGCCGGCGCCTTCTTCCGCATCGAGTATATAATAGGTTTCGTCCTGGGTGAAGGGCTCCCCGAAATGCGAGCGGATGTAATCCACCGACGGATGGCACTGTATGGACAGGTTACCGCCCTTGACCGTATCGAGGAAGTCGAAACGGATGGGGAAGGCGTCTCCGTAGATGGCCTGATAAGCTTCCCCGAGCACCCGGGAGCCCTGGGCGAACATCAGCAGATCGAAGGAGAGCTCCAGCAGGCATCCGTCGCTTTCCAGGAGCAGCCCGTTCTCCGGAGTGATCAGTTCGAAGGACCAGGCGTAGTTGACCTCCTCGCGGTTGATGCCGGCCAGGTGCTGTTTCATCCATTGTCCTCCCCAGGCGCCGGGCTCGACCCAGGGCCGCGCGCGGAACACGTTGCCCGCCATCTCCGCCAGGGCTTGTCGCAGGTCTTCCGCCTGCATCCAGGCGAGGGCGCCTGGGACCTGGGTGTCCCCGTACAGGTCTATCCTGTCCAGCAGGGCCTTTTTATGGGCGTTGAGGACCTCCCAGTCCACGAAGTAGAAGCGTTTGTACATGGCCGTTTCAGTCTCGGCCTGGCTTCCCATGGGAGCGGCGGCGCCCGCCCGCATGCGGTATTGCAACTCGTTCTTCGGCAGGTCCAGGTAGATCAGGGCACCCTCCCAGGAAGACAGGGCGGCGCCGATGCCCATGACGATGCGGATGTCAGCCTGTGGGTCGGGAACGGCTTCCCGGATACGGACAGGGTCGAAGAAATCGGCCAGACTGCCGCTGAACTTGCGTCCCCATATGGCTTCGGGCGCCCCGAGAAAGGGCGCCACCAGGGCCGTTATCTTGTCCGCGGGCCACAGCCAGTCGCGGGTATCCACCCACTGCACCCGCAAGCCTTTTTCCCGGAAGCTGGCGCCCAGCCGGGCTTGGAGCGCATCCCAATCCACGCCGGCATAGCCGTCGATCAGCACCGTGGGATGATGGATGATCCATTGGGCGAGGCTATCTTCTCCCACTTGTATCCGGCCCTTGCCTATGGGATGTGCAGGATAAGGCGTATAGCCCGCAGGCGACTTTGTTCGCCGTACTGGCCGCAGCGGCTGTTTCGTCCGGCGCCGCCCCAGGTCACCCTCCCGCAACAGGCCGGCGGCGCCGAGAATAGCGGCATTTTCTCCCAGGGCAGCGCTGTGGAGCACGGGAAGCCGGTCCGGCAGGGCCTCCTCCAGGGCCTTTTCCAGAGCGGGCATGAAGAAGGCCGAAGCCTCGGTGATGCGGCCGCCCAGGATCAACTGGTCTGCGGAGAAGGCCTTTAACCAGGGCGCCAGGAATTCTCCCAAGGCCCAGCCGAAAGTGAAAAAGGTGTCCCGGGCCAGGGTTTCTCCCCCCATGGCCCTTTCATGGATGAGGCGGGCCGAGGAGAGCTGGTCGCCTCCGGCAGCGGCATAGGCGGCCAGCAGGCCCCGCGCTGAAAAACGATCTTCCGCAATGCCCTCCCCGTATGGCAGCTGGTAGAGGGTGCCTCCCTCGGGTACGTCCGGCCCATGGCTCCTGGGCTTTCCAGCGTCCAGGAAAGCCGCCCCGAGGCCGGTGCCCAGGGTGATGGCCACCAGGCGCGCGGCGCCCCTGCCAGCCCCCTGCCAGTATTCGCCCAGGGCGAAGCATGTCGCGTCGTTGGCGAAAACGACGGGAAGCTCCTGCGGCAGGCCCAGGGCCTCGCGCAGCGCGCCACCCACGTCGACCCCGTAGAGAGCATCGTATTTGTCCAGGCCCCGGATCAGCGAAATGCCACGTGCATAATCAAAAGGCCCCGGCATGGCTATGCCCAGGCCGCCCAGCGTTCCTTCCGGCAGGGTATCGAGGATGCTGCGGATGGCGGCCACCCATTGCTCCAGGATCCCCTCGGAGTCCGCTCCGGCGTCTACCTTGCACCGCCGGCGGCTGGCCTCCAGTATTGTCCCGCGATCCCGATCCACCAATGCCCCGGAAATGTGGGTGCCTCCTATATCCAGGCCCAAGAACCATATCATGTGCAAATGTTTGAACATAGCAAAAATAGGAAAAAGCCGGAGAGTAAAAGCTTTTTATTTCTGTGGGGGGCGGGCGGCGGCATGGAGAGCGAATATAAGCCTTCCCGGCGCTTTTTCGAAGCGCCGGCCCGTCCCCTGCCGCCCGAAGACGATCAGATGGTAAAAGACGTCACTTTTTTATGTCGATCGAATAGGTAAACTGATCGGCCCTGTAGAAGCCGATATTGTACTCCACGGGCCGGTCGCCCGGGTCGTATACAAAACGTTCCCGCACGAGGATAGGATCCCCGGGGCGGATGTCCAGCTTGCGGGCCATGGTGCCGGCCAGCTGGGCCCTGATGTGTTCGTTGGAGCGTACCACCACCACGCCGAATTGTTCTTCCAGGAGCTGGTAGAGGGGCTGGCGGAAGTCGTCGGATTCCGCGAGCCCTATGCGGGGGTGGAAGCAGCTTTCAAAGTAGACCACGGGCTTGCCGTCTACGGCCCGCAGGCGGCGCAGCTGCAACACGGCGGTGTTTTTCCGGATGCGGAAAAAATGCGCCAGCTTCTCATCGGCGCGGATCCAGCTGCAGCTCAGCTCGGCATTATCGAAGGCAATGCCCTTCTGCGTCATCTCCATGGTGAAACTGTGCCAGCTGCTGAGTTGCGTCGATAGCCCGTGGGAGGTCACGAAGGTGCCTACGCCCTTTTTCCGGGTGATGAGGCCCTCGTGTTCCAGCTTGTTGGTGGCCTGCCGTACCGTGTTGCGGGATACCCCGAAGCGGTTGGCCAGCTCGACTTCCTTGGGCAGTGGCTTGCCGTTCTTGTATTCTGACCGGGCGATCAGTCGGCGCAGCACCTGCTCTACCTGGCTGTGCAGGGGCAGATGGCTGCTGTGATCTATTTGCAGTTCCATGGATTGACGCTTGCGGGATATGGGATCCACTATCGTGGCGCAAATGTACAACATTCGCCGGCGCGGCGGCTGCCATACTAAGGGATATCCCTCCGCTCCCCCTGCCGTTGCCCGGCTTCCCTTATCTTTGCGCCGGCTATGTACCCGTTGATCAAAAGAATCCTTTTCCTGCTTTCCCCCGAGCGAGCCCATCATGTCGCCATGAGCGCGCTCAGCGCCCTGGCAGCCCTGCCGGCCGGGAAAGCCCTCCTGCGTAGCGTTTTCGGCTATACGCACCCCAGCCTCCCCCGGGACGCATTCGGGCTGCGTTTTCCCAATCCTGTGGGTCTGGCCGCCGGCTTCGACAAAGATGCGCGTTATACCGATGTCCTGGAATGCCTGGGGTTCGGCTTCGTGGAGATTGGCACCGTCACGCCGCGCCCGCAGCCGGGCAATGCCCGGCCGCGCCTGTTCCGGCTCCCCGCCGACCGGGCCCTGATCAACCGCATGGGCTTTAACAACCAGGGCGCGGCTGCGGCCGCTGCCCGCCTGCGGCGCCGGAAGGGCTCGGTGATCATCGGCGGAAATATCGGCAAGAACAAGGACACGCCGCTCGCGGAGGCCTTCGCCGACTACGCAGAAGCCTTCCGGGCCCTCCGCGATGTTGTAGACTATTTTGCCGTGAACGTGAGCTCCCCCAATACGCCGGGGCTGCGCGGCCTGCAGGAAAAGGAGCCCCTGAAGGACCTGCTGCATCGCCTGCAGGAGCTCAACCGACAAAGCCCTCATCCCAGGCCCATGCTGCTGAAGATCGCCCCCGACCTGAATGAGAGCCAGCTGGATGACATCCTGGCCATCGCCCGCGAAGCCGGGCTCGCCGGCATCATCGCCACCAACACGACCATTGGGCGGGACGGCCTGCGGACCCCGGCCCGGCAGGTAGAGGCCATGGGGCCCGGCGGCCTTAGCGGACGTCCCCTGGCAGAAAGAAGCACCGCGGTGGTGCGTTACCTGCACAGGCGCTCGGGCGGCACCATGCCCATCATCGCCGCCGGAGGGATATCCGGCCCGGCGGACGTGCAGGAGAAGCTGGCAGCAGGTGCCTGCCTGGTGCAGCTCTATACCGGTTTCATCTATGAAGGTCCATCGCTGATGAAGCGGATCAGCCGCTCCCTGGCCGGCGCCCCTCCCGCAGGAGGGCCGGTCCCTCACCTGTAAGCCCACACCCCTATGGAAGAATTGCTTTCTTTCGGTTCCCTGATCAGCCTGCTCACCCTCACCCTGCTGGAGGTGACCCTGGGCATCGACAACGTCATTTTCGTGTCCATCCTGCTGGGCAAACTCCCTGCCGGACGGCGGCTGGCGGCGCGCCGCATATGGATGATCGCGGGCATCCTCGTGCGTATCCTCCTGTTGCTGTGCCTGGGATGGCTGCTGGCGAACGGGCACGGG
>CBINPH010000068.1:0-11022 GCA_966252445.1 uncultured Chitinophagaceae bacterium
AACAGGCAGTTAACGGCTGAAATAGCAAAACGACCGGCCCAATGGATATGAAGTCCTTAAAGATCCAAAATACACCTTCGCTTTATCCTTCCTCAATCGTCTGGGCAATAGCCTGCAGCAATGACTTATCCAGGGCGGGCAGCGCTTCGCGCTTGTCAAAGGGAAGCACCGCACGGTAATGGCCCTCTTCATCCCGCTCAAAATTTACTTCGGTTCCTTCAACGTGGACAACGAAGCGATGGGTGTAGCCATAGGTCTCCAAACGAGCCTCAAACTGCCAGAGTTTCCCCTTGTAGTCCACCGTGATGTCGAATGCTTCGATCATATATCCGGCAAAATAATCCATTATTCGCTTATCCGCTCTCACCTTTCCCGCATTTTTATGGGTACGCTGCCGGGACCCATGCCGGCTGACGTCCCTCCCTGCCGCAAGTGGTTGGTTCTTTGTTTGGCATTGAGCTCCTTTACTTTCCTGACCAGGTGGTCATACCGGTAGCCGTAATCATCGAACACGATGAGCCAGCCTCCGCCGGGGCCAAAGACCGCAAAATCGATCCGTCGGCGTCTATCATTCAGGGTATGCAGGGCTGCCGCCATCTTGCCGGGGATGCCATGCCAGGAATAGGCGTTCCGCTGCCCGGCCACCTGCCCCACCCCGGCCAGCCGGCAGCCTACTACCGGCTGCTGCCTGATTTCGCTGTAAAAGCACCGGGACACCCACCCCCGCTCAGGACGTGCCGGCATGACCCGCCGGCCCGCCGGTGATGGCCGGGAAGGGCGCGAAGCCGCCGTGCCCTCAACGGCAGTTGTTGAATACATTTTCCCTGACCTGCTGCAGGAAGCTTTTCAAATCAGGATAAATGAAAGAGCTGATGACATCGTGTTTACTGATCTTCCGCCGCACATATTCAGCCAGGTCCTTTTTGATGTTGTAGCAAAAAAACGGAGACAGGGTCAGGTTACGCTGCGTCCAGGACCTGGGCATGTTGCCGGCATTAAAGATGTCTTCCAAGGGCTTTTCGGGATGTGGGTTGAAAATGAACAGGCCCTGTTGCGGAATGATGTTTTGATTGTAGTAACTGGTCAGGGGCCGTTGCCGGACAAATGCATGGGCCGGCAACGGAGAACTCAGGGCGGCGGCGGGATCATGGTTCGCCTCAAAGTCGGACAGGTAGCAGGCAAAATACAGGTTATTGTCGGGCATGAACTTCGCGTCATGAAAATGAGCGAGTCTCGGGAAGTCCGGACCGGTTACGTCGAAAATATTTTTCAGGTTCCTGTTCTCGTTTTTGTGTATCAAATAGACGCTGAAGTAGCCGTCAATCTTGTCGGAGGCGGATGTGACATGTACCTTCTCCGTGGCAAAGTACAGGGCCACGTCGAGGTTGTACGTCCAGTCCATCAGCGGCGTCGGCAAGCCGTAATGCTGAAGAATGCTCAGCATGGGAAAATCGGCCTCCTCGTCATAATTGATGTGGTAGTAGGACAATACATGCTTGAACAGCGGCTTGGTCTTGGCCTCGGTGATCAACTCCTTGATAAACTGAAGATAACTGTAGTCCTCCTTCCAGTAAGCCATATTGTTCAACAGCCATTCCCGCTGCGCCGAATTGTACAGCTTATACCGGGCGTCGGACATGCCCCGGAAGAAATAATCGAAACTGTTTGACTCGTAAATGCTCGTCTCCAGGAAGTTCTCATACCAGTTGTTGAAGGTCCGTATATCATCGATCCTGTTGTCGGGATAGTCGCTATCCGGCTGGAAGAGGCGGTTCTTTTCTTCAAAGTCGGCATAAAAGCTCAAGGTCATGGCTGATCATTTACGCACGCTTACTTTAACGTCCGAAACACTCCGTTCGCCGGAAAAGAACCGAAGAATGGCCAGCCCGGCGCCATCCGCCGTCCGGAGTCAGCAGCAAAAAAAGAGTCGCTTATTACTCGGGAAGGTTTTTCTACAGGAAAACAGTCAACCTCAAGCAATTAGCGACTCTACACTAAAGATAACAAACTATTTGCACATACGCGCTGGCGCTCCTGCCCACGCCCAATTCCACACACCGGCGACGGGAGCCGGATGCCTGGACGACGTCCCTTTCCCCCGGAATCGTCATCTCCACACGGCATACCGGTCTCCCGTCGCGCGGTCAGCGTCTGCTGCATCGCTGCTGTGGTAAAACGTTCAGGACCGCTTGCAGGACACATGTATGTGGCTGCTGTCCTCGTAAAACACCCAGTCAAATCCGGCGTCAATGGCCAAGCCTGTTAAGGCCCCCAGCTGGGAGGTGTCAGGCTGCCCTCTTTGGATATCCCATAAGGTGAGGTCGGCCGCTCGCCCCTCGTAGTGCAGGCTGTTGAGGCCATGTTCGTTGTTTTCGTCCCAGGCTTCTACGACCCGCAGTTTGTATACGGGCTGTCCGGCATCGGTCCAGCGGGCCCTGACTTTGCCGGACAGGGTGTTGATTCTGTCGAAGAGCCGGGTGCTCATCATCCTGTCCGCGCCGGTGCCTTCCTCATCCTTGAAGACGATGTCCGCATTGTCGTTTTTCTTTAGCGTACCAAAGGCCGGCGTGTCGCGCGCTATTTTCGCTACCATGGCTCCGCAGGCGGCCACTTCGGCTATGGCGGGAAAATGTTCGCCCGGATTCAGGTCCCGCCATGCCGCGGCTTCCGGCGCGGCTGCGGAGGCATCTGCCGGCCCTCCCCAGGTAGCGGCTTCCGTCCGGATACCGCCCCGCAGGCCGGCCTGGGCGCGCTGCTGCGCCTCCTTGGCCTTCAGCACCGCCTCTATCCTGGCGAGAACACCCTCCGCGATGCTGGACAACATGCGGTTGGCCGAGAACCCAAAGACAATCCCATAACCCAGCAAGACCCATTTTTCGTTGGAGGTGGCCAGATCAAGGGCAGGCGAAAGCCCGGCCAGGTGTAATATGGCGTTAACCAGTGGAGTCAGGAAGGCGCCAGCCAGGGCAATAATGATATAGCCGCAGAGCACCAGCCAGAAGCTCAGCCTGGGGAGTTCCCAGTCAGGGATATCGACCTCGGCCAGCGCGTGCTCCGGTTTTTTCTTTTCGACGGGCAGGGTCAGGTACACGTAAAAATAGTTGACGAGGCCTGCCACTATGCCGGCAGTGACTAATACGAATAGCATGGTTTTAAGATTTTGAGGTGAGCGGTACTTTATATGGTTTTAAATGGTATTCTTTCCGATACCAGCGGCAGGGCTGCCGATGCATCCTCCTGCACGGCGGTGGTGAGGGATCCTGAGGTGGCTTCCTTGCCGAACAAACGCTCCCAGACAGAAGCGCCGGCATTGGTCTCTTGGACAAAGTACTTTGAGCTGCGCACCATCAGGATCCGCATATACCCTTCCTGCACATCATGCAGCTGCACCGGGGTATCCTTATGGTCCAGGTAGTATGCATCGCGGGCGCGGTCATAGAGGTAAGTGCCTACATACTTTTCACATGGCTGGCCGCCGATGTCATACACCCTTTCCGTCAGCACCAGGAACTGCTGGTTGTATTCGCTGGCCGTTCCCGCTAAAGCAGGCAGGCCGTTCTGCACAGCGCCCTCGCGGTTCCACACATCCATGCGCCGGCCTTCTTCACCGAACCTGATGGCCACGCTGCCATCCAGTGCGACGGCCTGGCGCCACCATCGGGGGATAAAGGAATCGATGGATGGGAGGAACTGCACCCATTGCTTGGCGCTCCATTCGCTGCAGAGGGCTGCCGCGGCGAGGGAAGGTTCACAGAGATCGGCCCGCAACGCCCGGCGGACAGCGACCTGCATCAGCGCCCAGGGAGCCAGGCGCCCCGGCGCCTTATCGGGCATCTGCACCAGGGTATCCAGGTCCGGCACATCGATGATAAATGCACAGCCTTTCAGCCTCGGCGTCTGCGCCGTGAAATCGAAGGTGAGGCCTGCCGGCCCCTTGGCGTCCATGACGAGGGTGGTCTTGGTCCCGGGCGGCTGCGTGGGTGTGGCGGGCAACACTTCCGTGGACAGGTAAGGGTAACGCCGGGCCCCATGGTCTTGGAGGGTTTTCAGGGGGCCCAGGGAGGTGCCGTAAAGGATGGGATCATAACCGGCATTCAAATAGCCGCGCTGACCGTCCGCCAGAACCTCGATGCCGAACTCGAACTGCTCGGCCAGGCCGGCTTCGGAAAACCAGCGGTCATCCAGGACCACGAGCAGGGAAGCCGGACTGATATGCTCGTCTGCTGAGCACTGGTCAATGGATTTGGTTAGGGGGATGACAAAGCGCACGGAGGGCTTGGGCAGTCTGGTGCTGCGCGCGCATTTCCGCAGGTGCCTTCTCCACAGATTCGGGACCGCAGCGTCGCCTCCCGGATCCCGGACATCCTTCGCCGAGGTGATGGAAAAACTGAAGTCTTTACCAAGCAGCTCATAGCGCGACCGCAAGGTGACGGAAAAACGGTAATACAAGGCTTTCTCCTCCCCAGGCCGCAGGTCAACATACAGGTCCTGTGCCGCCGTCGTCGCGTCAGCGGTACCGTCATGACGGTAGGCCAGCAGGTTGGCTTCCTGCACCAGCGCCGAGAAGTCCGGGCGATCCGAAAAGGCCCAGGCTTCCCACCTCATGGCTGCGGTTGTCCTTCCTGCTGTGGGGTCCAACACGGGATCGGCTGTCAGCAGGGCACTCTCGTCCACCCTGCCATTCCAGCTCCACAGCTGATGCCGGATTTCGGCCCGGCTGGTGTAGGCCAGGTCAACGTAATGGGTGGGCAGGTTCCTGTTGATGGAAGCCACCGTCTTGCCGGGCTCGGCGCGGATCGTCAGCTGGCTCCACAACGCTTCATTGAGTTCCTTCTGCGTACCGGTAAACAGGTAACGGTTGGGATCGCCCCGTTCCACACTCCGCGGCCTGGCTGCCGCCTCGATCCATAGCTCCTGCGGCCTGGCCAGCAGGCAGTCATCAAACCCTTCCAGGCCGGGGATGACATCGCCGGATGCTACGACGTCCTGCATAAAGGGGTGAAAGCGTTGTTGGCCCGGCCCGCCTGCGCCGAAGGCTTCCTTCCGTATCAGGCCATATATCTTGATGGCTACCACATCCCCGTTCCGGACGACTATCTTATTGATTTCCCTGCCGCTGCGGTATTGGATATCCGTTTGCGCTGTACCGGAGGCCTGCACATGCACCGTGGAGGCGACATCGCGAAGGCCATGTACAAACAATGGATCCCCGGGGTCACCCGGAATGGTCACCGTCCCCCACTTGATTTCTTCCCGTTCGGGAAACAGCTTCTGCATGGACACGATATACGTGTTTTCCAGGGCAGTGTCGATCAGGGGATCGTCGACTGCATGACCGCTTTTTGCAGCAGTGCCACTGCGGCGAAGCAGTTCCCTTTCGAGCGCGATGTGCTTCACCCTTTTATACGGGCTGCTTTCTATGTCCCTACCCTGTTCATCCAGGATGCGGTGTCCGTCCTCGTCCACGAGGTAATACCGGCCATCCTCCCCCTTGTCGAGCATATGCCCTTGCTGGTCGGTAGGCCGCTTACGGCCGGTCGTGTCCTCCCGCTCGGGGAACCTGTCGCGGGTCTCCGCATCTGTATCTTTTCCCAGCCAGGCATACCAGTTCCAGAAAGAGGTCGTGGGCTTCCTGAGGGTAAGGCGTATTTCCTTCTGGTCGTATCTTTCAGCGCCATCAGCCAGCAAATAGTGCACCTGTTCCTGCTGACGGACAGCCATTTTTTCGGTGGCAATGGCAGGGTTCGGGCCGCCGGCCATGCGGGCCAGGATGTTTGATTTCCATTCCGGAAGCTCAAAGGCCAGGGGCATCAGCCCCCGGGGCAGCGGCAGCACATTCGACAACGCAGTGCCTTCCACCCTGTGAACATCGACCCGCACTTTGGACACGGGCACACGCCGCAAATGATAATAGGATGCTTCATGAGGTATCTGAAGCGCTGTGAGGGCAGCCTCATTGGTGAGCGGTATGTTCCATGCGTCCGGGGCCTCCCGGATCATGGCCGGCAGCACCCCACTGTTGAGAGCCACAAAGCCCGCGAACTTGTAATGAAATCCGTACCACAAGGCATAGGAAGGTCGTGTATAGTCAAACAGATACGTGCAGCCGTCGAACGGAATACCGTCCTGGTCCATGTGGGTCCGGTGCCCGGATATCAGTGAGAGCTTTTCGTTGGACAGCTGCAGGAAAGCGTTCTTGGCGCCGTCGGTCTCGGGCAGGCAGACCGGATGCACATACCGGTTCTGCAGCGCATAGGACCCGTTGTTCTGGACGATCTCGACCTGTGCCCAGTTGAGATAGCGCCAGGGCTGGCCGTGGAAATCATCAGGATCGTTTATCGTATTGCCGCGGCGCATCACGACGATATGGCCGGCGATCTCGTCATTGAGGTCGCCATCCTCCGCCATCGCAGGGCCGGAAGCGACGCCCTCCAGCGCATCTACTTTCAACTGCAGGAAGGGCGGCACATCAAAGGTGATCTCGATCTCCTTTTGCAGGGCCTCCCGCATGATCTGCTGCTGAGGTGGCATGCCGGGCGTCGCCGCCGCAGGGTCCTGGAGGAAGGTCATGAAATCGTTCCAGGACAGGGATATACCGGGCCAGCTCAGGGGGTCGGCCAGCACGGGGAAATACTTTTCGGGACTGCCTATACGTGCGGCAGCATACTGACCGATTCCGCTGATGACACGCTCCACCAGTACATCCGGGCCCGCCGTCAGGGAATCCTTGAGCGCCTGGACAAGGGGTGCTTTATAGCTAACGGCCAAAGCCTCCTTTTGCAGTTCCCGCAGGTCGCCAGCCGCGGAAAAGACTTGTTCATACCATTGCAGCTGCTGCAGCATCCTGGCGATCTTCGCCTCCCGGACTTTCCGGGCACTGGCGGTCTCTCCCGGCGGGGCCTCGAGGACGATATCGAGATCGCTGAGATCGAGCTGGTCCATGGCGACCTCCTTCCAAGGGAGGGCCTTCCATTGACAAAACAGCATGCGCTGCTGCAGCAGGGGCTCCCGCTCCAAGGTATCCAGGAAAGCAGCCCAGCCCGCAAGCCATTGGCTGATCCATGCCGGGGAGAGGGCGTCCTCTGTTGACGGGATATCGAGCAGATCTGCCACGGACTTCATGGCTTCATCACTGATCCGGGCCAGGCCCAGATCGCGGCCATAGTCCCGCACGGCTTTTTCCAGGAAAGGAAGACCACAGACCTCAGGCCCCGGAAGTCCTGTACCCGGAAGTCCTGCGGCATACGGCGAAAACACTTTTTTCCAGTAGTCGTCACTGATCTTCGATGCCGAATCCTGCGTCTCCCAGAATTGCGCATCTTTGATCTGCTGCATGATGTGGTTGTAATCCGTCCAGTATGTGGCCTGCTGCCCCTCATCCAGCATATGGACCTGGGCCCTGCCTTGGCTGTAGTCATCACAATACTTGCGCACCACACGCCTCAGGAGGCTGTTGCCGTCCGACTCGTCTCTATAGCCAAAGCCCAGGCTGTCACGGACGCTCGACCATAAAAAGCCGTTAAGGCCTCCCACAAAAAGCCTGTATTCGTCGAAGGGGACGCCTACAGGCCTGGCAAGCTTTTCCCGGTGGTGACTTAAAAAGGCATGGAACCAGCGTGGAAGGTCGAAAAAACGCCCCGCAGCATACATCAGCGACGGCAGCTGATCCTCCACGTCATGGACCTGAAGCTGTACGTGCCCCAGGAAGTCCCCATGCGGGCCTCTCAGCTGTATGGATTCGTTGTTCAGAGGCTCATCATCCTTCAGGGCGGTGATACCGCAGGTCGCCACCAGCCGGAGGTCTGCGTGGTATTGGGTCAGCAGGGCCGGGGCATAATCGATCTGGCCCCGGACGGCGTCGATATAGGGCTCGAACGGGCTGCCGGACGCCGCCGTCCACCAGGTTCCGCCTGTGGGCACGGCCATGACATGGGTAGCCCCGGCCGGCGCAGTCACCCGTCCCGCACCCAGAAAGGCGAGCAGCAAACCGGTATTGAGGGGCGGTATCCGCTGTGCGGCCTGCGCCACGGCGGCCTTTAAAAACCCTGTATTGACCTGCGGGATCTCGGCGTCGGTGAAGTCGACGTCGCGGGTGGCGCCATCCCAGTGTACCGCGCAAGGATCAAAGCGGTATGGCGGGCTGCCGGCAGCCGGCCACAAGGTCGCATTGAAATGCGCCTGGGAATATTCCTTCAGCCGCCGGAGGTCATTCCCGTAGCGGCCGTCGGCGGCGGGGGCGATACCGATGTCGGTGAACAGGGCATGGCCGTTGCTGTCCCTGATCAGGGTATGGGTGTCGCCGGCTTTCTCCAGCCAGAAGAGGCGCAGCGCGGAGGGCGCCGCCCAGTTCCAGGGATAAAATGCGTCCTGCATATCCCTGATCACCGGGTCTGAAGTCAGGGGGTTGTGATCACTTATCGTCGACTGAAGCCAGATGTCGGGCATGGGGACGGACGAATGGGTGCCATTGTCCCAGTATACACCGGTCATGGTCAGCGAAGCTTGCAGGTTTTCCTCTCCCGCCAAAGGGTCGACCGAGGTCAACAGGGATAAATCCAACTCAACCTGTAACATTGTCTTTGAATTAAGCGAGTGATCGAAGTATATGGAAGGCTTTGGCTTCTATGCTTTGCTCAGCGTTGTTGGCTGCAGCAGCGCGGAGGGACCGGGAGCTGCCCCCGCCCGAACCTGCAAACCGCTTCGAGTATGATTTGGCGACTTTGATTTTGAAAAAGCGACAAATGCGGATCTCCGCCCGCACAAAGCCGGTGCCCAGGAGTTCTTCGCCGCCGCCCGGAAAGGACTTGTAGGTCGCTTCCAGGCTGAGAACCAGAAAAATGGATACGATGCGCACCAGTTCCACCGTACCGATGATCCGCACATATATCGTGACGTACACAGAGCCGTTGGTGGCGGGCTTGTGGTATTCCCCCTCCAGTCCCGCCATGATGGATACCAGGCCCGTGATCCAACCGGCGGCAATGGCCAGCGTGGCACTCGCATGGATACTCATCACGAAATCAACCCCCAGGCCTTTCTTCGGTTCGAAGGTGAGGTCACAGGACACATGGCCGCCGCCACCCAGGATGAACACGGTGAGATTGAACGGTGCTTCCCGCTTGCCGAGGTAAAAGCCGAGGCCCAGCAAAAATTGCGGACGAAGCAGATCATTGAGTGCCTTCAGCTCGAAATGCCCGCCCAGGCTCAGGTTGGTGATGGCGGTCGTGCCTCCACCCACCGATATGGGCGGTATATCCAGGGCGGCGCGCACCCCGACGGGAACCTCCCGTACCTTGACCAACCCTACCTTGAATACCTGGTTGTCCTCTCCGCCGTCATCATCGGCGCCGCCGGTGATGTTCTTCGTCGCATCGGTAAGCATCTTCAGCAGCCCGGGCATCTCCATGCGGTCGGGGGAGAAATCGAAGTCAAGCTTGCCATTGCTGAACCTGACCGCAGCCTCCTTGAAGATCATGAGCTCGGTACCGGCGACGCTCATATGCCAGGACCCGGTCAACTGGCCGGAATTGGTCCTCGTGAGCTTGCCCTCCAAGGCGCCCTCAAACCTGATCTCGCCGGTAAAATGTCCATCTTCCAGTTCCACCGTCACCGGCCCTATGCTCAACAATTTCTTTCTGCCGGGGATCCTGATATCGGCCTCGGCCTTGATCCAGGCACTGGCAGCCTGGCGGTCGAAACTGTGCGTGATCCTGAGCTTATCCCTGGCGAACTCCGGCATTTTGAAGCCGGGAAACAGCTCGTCGAAGCGCATGCCCCCCAGGTCCGAAAAAAGGTTGGAAAAATCAAAGCGGCTGAGCAGGGCTTTGGGCATGCCTCCCCATTCCGCCGCGGCGGGGAGGAGCCGGTCTGTCAGGGCTGTCACCGGGAGGGCGAGGCCGAGCCCTTCCAAATCTTTTCCGAACTGCTTCACGCGGGCTATGCAGGGCGTGATCGACAGACGCTGTTCCACATCCTTCCAGTCCGTACGGACGATCATCGCCACGGTGTGGCGATTGAGGCCCATGCCGGGCGCTGTGAATTCCTCCCAAACGCTCCGGAAATTGCGCAGCGTCTGGCTGCCCGTCTGGATCAGGGTATCGGCCGAAGCGGCGGCGGAAGAAAGCTTTTGCTGCATGTCCCTGCACTGCCGGGTGACCTCGGTCACCAGCCTGCCGTACTCCTGGTGGACTTCGTTGCCCAGGGCCCGGGAGGCGTCCACTATCCTGTCGATGTCACCGTCATCTATAGCAGCGACCAGGTCCTGAAAAGAACCCACCGTTTCCAGCCAATCATCTATGCTGTTCTCCAGGTTGGTAGCGCCAAACACCTTCAGCAAGCTGGACTTGATGATCTGCTCCAGGCCCGATATACTGGCATTGATCTCCGTCAGCACGGAAAACACGGAAGTCGCCGGGGGGGCCTGGTACAGGACCGGGCTGATCTTATCCCTCAGCAGGCTGGCCAGGTTCCCTTTCAGGTCCTGCAGGCCCGTAGCCAGGCCCTCCCGGGTGATGCGGCCGCCCTGTTCCCATTGCTGGCGGATTTGCTCCAGTGCCTGGGACAGGGTGTCCCCATAGCCTTGCATGATCTCCTTAAGCCCTGCCGCAAAATCGTGCAGCTGCGTGCCCCAGGAAGAAGCCGTGGACCGGGCGACGGTTTCCATTCGGGACAATGCGCTGCGCAGGGCATCGCTGACGGGCAGCGCATGACGGTAAATGGCCGCCTTTACCCGGCTGATCAACTCCCTGGCGTCTGCAGCCTCTTCCCCGACGACGCTTTCTACGGCGCGCTTCCATGTTGCTATGGCCTCGACAGCGACGTTCATGATGGCGTCGATATCGGTATCATCCCCGAGGGTCCTGGGCCTGCGAAAAACAGCGGCAATATGTGCTCTGAGCTTGGCGTCTTCAGCGGCCATGATCTTGTTCAAGTCCGCCCTGACCGCATCCATATCCTTCGAGGGATCCAGCCCTTCGACCTGCGCGATAACCCGGGCAAAAGCGTCATCCGCCAGGCCGGAGA
>CBINPH010000069.1:0-10989 GCA_966252445.1 uncultured Chitinophagaceae bacterium
TCCCCCATTGCCATCCCGTGTCCATAGACGCCCTGAGCGTGGACTTCACCCACGAGCTCATCGCGGGGGGCGGGGGACAGATCCATATACGCGCGGCGGCCCGTTCCATTGGGCGCACCGGCATAGAGATGGAGGCCCTCACGGCCGTCAGCGTGGCCGCCCTGGTCCTCTACGACCTGCTCAAACCCGTGGACCAGGGCATGGAGATCGGGGGCCTGCGCCTGGAGGAAAAAACCGGCGGCAAAAGCGGCCGGCGCTATTTCCGGCTGCCGCCGACCTGCGCCGTGCTGGTCTGCTCGGACTCCGCCGCCGCCGGAAAGCGGCAGGACCGCTCGGGGCGGCTGGTCAGCGCCATGCTCGAAGCTGCCGGCGCCAAGGTCTGCGACTACCGTATCCTGCCCGACGACGGGGACGCCATACAGGCCTGCATACGCGCCTGGATAGAGAAGGACATCGCCTTCATTTTCACGACGGGAGGCACCGGCCTGGGACCCCGCGACCATACCGTCGATGCCGTCCGGGCCCTGCTGGAGCGGGATGCCGACGGCATCACCGAGGCCATGCGGGGACATGGCCAGCAACGCAGCCCCCTGGCCATGATGTCCAGGGCTGTGGCCGGCACCGTGGCCCGGAGCACCATCGTCACCCTGCCCGGCAGCTCGGATGGGGCCCGGGAGTCCCTGGAGGCCCTGCTGCCCGCTATTTTCCATGCCCGCAAGATGCTTCGCGGCGGAGGACACTGACCAACAAGCGACCATGACCAGCATACAAAAAGCCCAAGACCTGATCCTGCAGCAGACCCGCTCCTATGGCCGGGAATACCTGCCCCTGGAAAAAACCCTGGGGCGGGTGCTGGCCGGCGACATCCACAGCGACAGGGCCTATCCACCCTTCGACCGGGCCGCCATGGATGGCTTCGCCCTGCGGGCCGCGGACCTGGCAGACGGGGCGGAGCTGCACGTCGTGTATGAGCTCCATGCCGGGGATTTTTTCCGGGGGCGCCTGGGCCCGCGGGAATGCGTGCGCATCATGACCGGGGCGCCGGTGCCGGAGGATGCCGATACGGTGATCAAAAAAGAGGTAGCCCGGGACCTGGGCGAGCGGGTCTCCTTTCCCGGTGTCCAGCCGCGGCGCGGGCAGCACATCGCGCGGCAGGGTGAGGATGCGGGCAGCGGGGAGATGCTGCTCTGGAAGGGCATGCAGCTCACCGCGGCGCGGCAGGCCGCCCTGGCGGCCCTGGGCATGGCGCAGGTCTCCGTCGCCCGCCTGCCGGGGGTCGCCATGTATGCCACCGGCAGCGAGCTGCAACCCCTGGGCGCGCCCGTGGCCCCGCACCAGATCCGCGACTCCAACAGCTATGCCCTGCGGGGATTGCTGCAGGGATACGGCGTCTCGGCCGCGGTACACCCGCCCATCCCCGATGAGCCCGCCCTGCTCCGCCACGCCTTTGCCCGCGGCCTGGAGCAGGACCTGCTGCTGATCAGCGGCGGCGTCTCCCAGGGGGCGGCCGATCATGTGCCCGGGGTGCTCGCCGCCCTGGGCGTGCGACCGCTGTTCCACCGCGTCCGCATCAGGCCCGGCAGTCCCCTGTGGGCCGGCGTGGGCCCACAGGGCACCCTGGTGCTGGCGCTACCCGGCAACCCCGTGTCGGTGCAGGTGGCCTTCAAGGTCTTCATTGAACCTTTTTTGAGGAACTGCCTGGACATGCCCCCGCTGCGTCCCCGCCATTATCCCCTGAACCTGCCCCGCAGGGCGCGCAGCGCCTTCGACGAGTTCTTCCCGGCCGTGCTGCACGAACAGGACCGCAGCCTCCTGGTGCATCCTCTTCCCTGCAACGGCAGCGGCGACATCACCGCGACCATGCACAGCGAAGGCCTGTCCCTGCATCCCGAAGCCTTTTATCCCTGGTCCGAGAGCGCCTGATCCCTTAAACCATGACCATGACCATAGCCACCACAAAGACCCTCTACAAAACCACCTGCTGCTACTGCGGCGTGGGCTGCGGCATGCTGGTAGACCAGGACGCCGAGGGGCGCCTGCAGGTCAGGGGAGATCCTGCACACCCGGTCAACCGGGGCATGCTCTGCTCCAAGGGGCTGAACCTGCATTATACCGCCATGGACGAGAGCGACAGGCTCCTGTATCCCATGGGCCGCGCGGACCTGGAACAGCCCTTCCGGCGCCTGGGCTGGGAAGAAGCGATCGGCCAGGCGGCGGCACGCTTCACCGACATCATCAACCGCCATGGCCCCGATGCCGTGGGCTTCTATATTTCCGGGCAGTGCCTGACGGAAGAATACTATCTCGCCAACAAGCTGGTCAAGGGTTTCATCGGCACCAACAACATCGACACCAATTCCCGGCTGTGCATGAGCTCCGCCGTAACCGCCTACAAGATGGCCCTGGGCGAGGACAGCGTACCGGGCTGCTACG
Organism: uncultured Chitinophagaceae bacterium; assembly: GCA_966252445.1. GTDB lineage: Bacteria > Bacteroidota > Bacteroidia > Chitinophagales > Chitinophagaceae > CBINPH01. Next base: position 2,434 of record CBINPH010000069.1, read on the forward strand.
AGGACCTGGAGCTGGCCGACACCATCCTGATCGCCGGCGCCAACCCGGCCTGGTGCCATCCCATCCTCTACCGCCGCATCGAAGCCCACAAAGCCCGGCATCCCGATATCCGGGTGATCGTCGTGGATCCCCGCCGCACCCAGACGGCCGCCTCGGCGGACCTGCACCTGCAGATCAACCCCGGCACCGATATCGTCCTGTATCACGCCATCGCCCGGGGGCTGATGGAGCACGGCTTCATCGACGAGGCTTTCATCCGCGACCATACCGAAGGCTTCGAAGCCCTGCGGGCCAGGGTCATGGAGCGCAGCCTGCAGGAAGCGGCGGCCATTTGCGGCATCCGCTTCACGGACATTTATAAGGCCGTCAAGTACATCGGCTTTTCCGGGGGCTTCATCTCGCTGTGGGCCATGGGACTCAACCAGAGCATGGCCGGCGTCCGCAAGAACCTGGCCCTGATCAACCTCTCGCTCATCACGGGGAAGATCGGCCGTCCCGGCTCAGGACCTTTCTCGCTGACGGGGCAGGCCAACGCCATGGGCGGGCGGGAGGTGGGCGGCATGGCCAACCTGCTGCCGGCACACCGTGACCTGGCCGATCCCCGGCAGCGGGAGGCCGTGGCCCGGTACTGGAAGGTGCCTTCCCTGCCCGCCCGCCCGGGCCTGACGGCCACCGAAATGATCCAGGCGCTCGCCGACGGCCGGATGAAAGCCCTGTGGATCGCCTGCACCAACCCCCTGGTCAGCCTGCCGGACGCCAGCGGCGTCGAGGCCGCCCTGCGCCGCGCCGAGTTTATCGTCGTGCAGGACATGTCCGCGCGGGCGGACACCCTGTCCCTGGCCCACCTCGTGCTGCCGGCGGCCACCTGGCTGGAGAAAGAGGGCACCATGACGAATTCCGAGCGGCGCATCAGCCATCTGCCCCGCGTCAAAACCCCGCCGGGGGAGGCCCTCCCCGATGCGGAGATCCTGATCCGCTTCGCCCGCGCCATGGGCTGGGGAGCCCACGTCAGCTACAAGGAACCCTCGGAGATCTACGCCGAGCATGCCGGCCTCACCCGCCATACGCGCATAGATGTCAGCGCCCTGGACTACGGCCGCCTGCAGGGTTCCGGAGGCCTGCAATGGCCCGTGACGGCGGCGGCCCCGCAGGGCACCCCGCGGCTGTTCACCGACCACCGCTTTTACCGGCCGGGGGGGCGGGCCAGGATACACGCGGTGGAGGACAGCAACCCCTCCGAGCCGCCCGACCGGCGTTTCCCGCTGATCCTGACCACAGGGCGCATCCGCGACCAGTGGCATACCATGACACGCAGCGGCAAGGTCAACGCCCTGTCGCAGCACCAGCCCCGCCCTGTCTGCGAGCTCCACCCCGCCGACGCGGCGAAGCGGGATATCCGGGAAGGAGACCCGGTGCGGGTGAGCCATGCACGGGGCGAGGTCCTGGTGACGGCGCGGATCTCAGACCAGATCAAAAAGGGGGTGGTCTTCCTGCCCATGCACTGGGGCCGGCAGGCGGAGAAGCCTTTCGCCAGGGCCAACAACCTGACCGTGATGCGGGTGGACCCGCTGTCGAAGCAGCCGGATTTCAAATACACGGCCGTAGAGGTGAGCCGCTACCGCAAGCCTGCGGAAAAGCTGCTGGTCGCCGGTGACAGCGCCGCCGCCGCCGAGTGGATACGCCGATACCGTGCCCTCCATACCGAGGACAGCATCACCTGGCTCTGCGGCGCCGCGAAGCGCTGCGCCAGCCCCGCCGAGGCGCTGCGGCTGCTGGAGGACCCTGACGCAGCGTGGCCGGAGCCGCTGTCCGCGGCCGAAGCGGAGCAGCTGCGAATCGTCCTGCTGAGCGGGCGGCAGCCCCTCAGCCTGGACCCGGAAAAGAAGACGCTGGTCGACGACGGGGGAGCCTCCCACACCTATGACCGCCTCATCCTGGCGCCTGCGCCCGCCCTGCCCGCCACTGCGGGCATCTGCCACTGGTGGGAGGCCGATGCGCTGGCGCAGTGGGGGCGCAGCCTGCGCCCGGGCGATATCCTGGCCGTGCTCGGCGGCGACCCGGCGGCCTTCGAGGCGGCAGCCCTGCTGGCCGCCAAAGGCATGGAGGTCCACCTGCTGATGGAACAGTGGCCCGAAGGGCTGCTGGACCGTCGGGGCTGGGCCCTGGTCACCGCAGCCCTGGAGGCCGCAGGCATACACGGCCATGGCCCTGGGGAGGCCCGGCTGCAGGAAGAGCAGGGATGCCATGCGCTTCACCTGCCGGATGGCGCGACCCTCCCCTGCCGGGCGGTCCTGTCCTTTGCGACGCCGGCGCCCGACCTGGCGCTGGCACGGCAGGCGGGGCTGCAGACGCAGCAGGGCATCCTGGTCGACGCCTTCCTGCAGACCAGCGTGGCCTGCATATATGCGCTGGGGGAAGCCGCCCAGCACGGCGCGCAGCTCCCGGCGGCGGGGAGCGCTGCGCGGCAGGCCGAGAGCCTGGCCCGCTGCCTCTACGGGGACCTGTCGGCGTACTACCGCGACCTTCCCGCCCCGCATCGCTGGCGCATCGGCGACTGGTCCTGCGCCGTGGCGGGACGCATACCCACCGGTCCGGAGGAGCAGCAGGATGCCGTGGAGTTCCTGGATGCACGCCTGGGTCATTACCGGAAGTGCTTTATCGAAGGCGACCGGCTGACGGGGCTCATCGTGCTGGGCCCGCAGGAAGGGCTGGAGGCCTACCTGGCGCTGATGGAGGCGGGCACCGAGCTGGGCGAGCTGCGCGCCGCCCTCCTGCGCCCGGGCGCCATGAGCAGCCGCTCCGGCGCCATGGTATGCAGCTGCCGCCAGGTCGGCGAGGACAACATCATCGCGGCCATCGCCGCCGGCTGCCATAGCCTGGCCGAGCTGGGCGAGCGCACCGGCGCCGGCACCCGTTGCGGCAGCTGCAAGCCGGAGCTGAACGAATTGCTGAAAAAACATCTTCGCCCATGACACCGCCACCCATCACCGACGCCGCCGGCCGGCAATTCAGGACCCTCAGGGTCAGCCTGACGGGAACCTGCAACCTGGCCTGCCGCTACTGCACCAGCGGGGAGCCTGGCGCCGCCGCCCCCCCAACCGACTACCACCGGCTGGCCGGACATATCCTGCGCCTGCACCGGCGGCTCGGGCTGCGCACCCTGCGCTTTACCGGCGGTGAGCCGCTGCTGTACCGGGACCTGCTGCCCCTGCTGCGGCAGCTGCGTCCGCAGATGCCCGGCGTGCCCTTTAAGCTCAGCACCAACGGCTTCCTGCTCGCCCGGCAGGCGGCAGCCCTGGCCGAAGCGGGTCTCTCCAGCGTCAACGTGTCCCTGGATGCCGTAGATGAGGAGGTCTTTTTCCGGATGACGCGGCGCCGCGTCCTGCCCCAGGTGCTGGAAGGCCTGGAGGCCGCCCGCGCCGCCGGCCTGGCCGTGAAGATCAACAGCGTGATCATGCGGGGCCTCAACGAAGGACAGGTCGTCCCCCTGCTGCGCTACGGCCTCTCGTCCGGCCTGCCCCTGCGCTTCCTGGAGCTGATGCAAATGGGACACCTGCACGGCAACTTCCGGGATCATTTTTTCAGCATGCGGGAGATCCTGGCCCTGCTGCGGGGGTCGGGCCTGCCCTTCAGCGCCGCCGGCAGGGAAAGGCACGGGACGGCCTGCTACTGGAGGACGCCGGGAGGATATTTGTTCGGGATCATCGCCAACGAAACAGCGCCCTTCTGCCACGATTGCGACCGCCTGCGCCTGGACAGCCGGGGACAGCTCTACGGCTGCCTCTGCAGCCGGCGGCCCCTGCCCCTGCCGGAGGGGGACGGGTCCCTGGATGCGGTCCTGCGGGCTGCCCTGGACCAGAAGCAGTCCGCTTTCACGGGCAGTCCCCTGTCCATGATGGCCATCGGGGGCTGAAGGCCGGCGGGACCGGGGGCCTCACCCCGCGGTCTGCCAGCCGGCGATGTCGTGAAAAGCCGGCTTGAGGGCCGCATACAGGGTGGAGAACAACGCGTAGTTGCGGCCGTAGACCTTGGCCCGCTGCCGGTTGGGCTTCAGTTTGCCGGTGATGGGTATGTACTGCTCCCCCTCCTTCCAGGAGCGGATCAGCCCCAGGGCCCGCATACCCATCAGGGCGGCCCCCACGCAGGAGGCATCCGCCGATGCGGAAATGGTCACTTTTTTGCCGAACACATCGGTCAGCAGCTGTACCCATTCCGGGGAGCGGGTAAAGCCACCGCTCACGAAGACCTCACGGATGGGTATGTCCTGGGCCTCGATGAGGTGGGTGATGTCGTACAGGGAAAAACAGATGCCCTCCAGCATGGCCCGCATGAAATGTTTCCTTTCCTGGGTGAGTGAAATACCGACGAAGGCCCCCCGGGCACGGTCGTCCCACATGGGTGCGCGCTCACCCTGGAGATAAGGCAGGAACAGCAGGCCGTTGCTGCCGGGGTCGGCGCGAAAGGCTTCTTCCAGAAAATCCTCGTAGCTCTCCTCGCCGTCGGCCTCCCGCATGAAATCCCCCCGGAACCAATCCAGCAGTACGCCCCCGTTGTTGAGGGCGCCGCCGCAGATGTATTCTTTTTCCAGGAGCAGGTAGTTAAAAAGCCCCTGCCCCTTGTCGTGCACGGGCCGGTCGTTGTACAGGCGCACCGCTCCGCTGGTGCCGATGGTGACGGCCAGCTCGCCGCGGCGGGTAACCCCGGTGCCCAGGTTCGCCAGGCATCCGTCGGAGCCCCCGATGATGAAGGGGACGTCCCTGGTCAGGCCCATGCGGCGGGCGTCCTCCCCGGACAGCCCCTGCAGGCGGTGCAGGGGGCTGACGGGCTCTGACAGGCGGGACGCCTTGATACCCGCGGCCGCCAGCGCCGGCGCATACCAGCGCAGGGCTTTGTGGTCAAAGAGGCCCGTGGCGGAAGCCAGGGAATAATCGGCGAGGTATTCCCCGAAAAGCCGGGCGAACACGTATTCTTTGATGGACACGAAACGCGCTGCCCTTCGGAAGCCGTCCGGATCTTCCCTGGCCCACCAGTGCAGCTTGCACAGGGGGGACATGGGATGGATGGGGGTGCCCGTATGCCGGTATAGCTCGCCGGCCCGGCGCTGCTTCCGCAGCGCGCCCGCATCCTGCCCGCTGCGCGCGTCCGACCAGATGAGCAGGGGACTGGCCGCCCGCCCTTTCCCGTCGACGGCCATCAGGCTGTGCATGGCGGCGCTGAAGCTCACGCAGAGCGGCTGGCGCCCCACCTGCCGGACGGCTTTCCTAATCACCGTTACCACCGCCTCAAAGATCTGGTCGGCATCCTGCTCGGCATAGGAAGGGCGGGGGTGCTCCGTGTCGTAGCCCGCCTGGCTCTGGGCGATCACCCGGCCCTCCAGGGAAAAAGCCAGGGCCTTGCTGCTGGAGGTGCCTATGTCCACCCCAAGGATATAATCCGGTTTTGTCGATGCGGTCCTGGTCATGGGCGTCTGTTGAATTCCGTAAAGATAGGCCCGCAAAACGACAGCGAAAAACGGCCGGCCAAAGGCGGAAAAAACGTGATGCCGACACTTTTCCGGCCATGCGGGACGGCCCGTTCAGGGCCAAAAATTCTTTGACTTTTTCAGAATTGCCCTTTATCTTGTCCGCCGATAGGAACGTATACGCTAATCTGAAATTTTCATGGAGCAGAAAAAGACGCACTCCCGCAGGGTGTTTCTCAGGAATTCATTGGGAACACTCGCGGTGTTCAGCATTGTGCCCCGCCATGTGCTGGGACGCGGCTATGTCGCACCCAGTGACCAGCTGACCAAGGCGGTCATCGGCGTGGGGGGAATGGGCAGAAACCATTTCGCCTACAACGGCACCCGCGTCGTAGCCCTTTGCGATGTGGACAAGAAACACCTGCAGCAGGGCGTGGACCTGCTGAAAGGCCAGCAGGTGAAGACCTTCAGCGACTATCGCGAGCTCATCCAGCTGCCCGAGGTGGACATCGTCCATGTCGCCACGCCCCCGCACTGGCACGGCATCATCGCCGCAGATGCGGCCCGCGCCGGCAAGGACGTGTTCTGCGAGAAGCCCATGACCCGCACCATAGGAGAAGGGCGGCGCCTGAAAGAAGTCGTGGAGCAGTACAACCGCATTTTCCGGCTCAACACCTGGTTCCGCTTCCAGGATACCTTTTATGGCATGGGGACCACGGTCAAGCCCATCAAGAAGCTGGTGGAAAGCGGCCTGCTGGGCTGGCCGCTGAGGGTCACCATCAGCAAGCACACCGGGTTTGACTGGAAGTTCTACTGGGTGGGCAAGACCCATATGCCTGTCGAACAGGTGCCCCCGGAACTGGACTACGAATTCTGGCTGGGCCCTGCTCCGGAAAAACCCTACAACCCCCATCGGGTGCACCAGACCTTCCGCGGGTATTGGGACTATGACGGAGGTGGCCTGGGCGACATGGGCCAGCATTACCTGGACCCGGTACAGTACTTCCTGGGCAAGGACGACACCAGCCCCATCAGCGTAGAGATCGACGCTCCCCAGCAGCATCCCGATGCGGTGGGCACCTGGCGCCGCATCGAATACACCTATGCAGACGGCTGCAAGATCATCCTGGACGGGGAAGGCAAGGACGTCCATGCGCCCTACATTGAGGGGCCCAAAGGCAAGCTGTACCCGAAGTTCCGCTCCGACATCCCCGACCTGGACAAGAAGCTGGCGGCCTACAGCGAACCCGAGCCGCAGGTCACGGATTTCCTCGATGCCGTGCGCAACCGGAAAAAGTTCGCCCTCAACGAGCAGAACGGCTTCCGTTCCTGCACGCTGGTCAATATGGCCAAGGTGGCCCTGCAGCTGGGCCGAAACCTGAAGTTCGATCCCCAGCGGGTGGACTTCGTCGACGATGCTGCTGCCACCCGCCTGTCCAACCAGCCCATGCGGGCACCATGGGTCATGGGCTAACACACACAAACACCGAACATGAAAAAACTTTTTTCCGCGATTCTTTTGTTGCTGCTCTGCGGCAGCCTGCGCGCACAGACCAGCACGCCGGCCATCCGCAAGATCCTCTCCGCCATGCCGGCGACGGACCAGCAGGCCTTCCACCGGGAGATGGACGCCGTCGGCGCCCTGGGCGCCCAGGGTCTCGAGACCATGGCGTCCATGCTGCAGCCCCCGGGGCAGGGCGACAACACGGCGCTGGAATATGCGCTGAACGGCTTCGCCTCCTATGTCACCGGGGCCGGTAAGGAAAGCTGGCGCGCGGCGGCGGTGCAGGCCTACGGCCATGCGCTGGCGAAGCTGCAGGACCCCATGAGCCGGCAGCTGCTCATCCACCAGCTGCAGCTGGTCGGCAGGGACGATGCCGTTCCCTATCTGCAGACCTGCCTGAACGACAAGATGCTGGCGGCGCCGGCCGCCCAGGCCCTGGCCACCATCGCCAGCCCCGCTGCGGAGCAGGCCCTGCTCGGTGCCCTTCAGCACGGCGGCGCCGCACAAGCCTCGCTGGTACAGGCCCTCGGCGATCTCCACAGCACTGCCGCCCTCCGGACGATCACCCCGCTGGCCAAAAGCGGAGACGCCGCCCTGCGCAAGGCCGCGCTGTATGCCCTGGCGCGCATCGCCGACCCCTCTTCCGCACCGGTGCTGCTCAAAGCAGCGAAGAAAAGCGGCTTTGCCTTCGGCGCGGAGAACGCGGCCAGCGACTGCCTGCTGTATGCCGGCAGCCTGCTCGACAGGGGACAGGCGCCTGCGGCGCGCAAGGTCCTCAAGGGACTGCTGAAAGGCGCCCGCAAACATAAACTCAGCGCTTTGCAGGACGCGGCCCGCGGGCTGATGGACCGTGGCCACGCGGCCGACAGCACGGCACCGAACACCCTCAGCGCTGCCGAAAAAAAGGCAGGCTACCAGCTGCTCTTCAACGGACAGAACCTGGACCATTGGGTGGGAAATAAGGACGGCTATGTCGTGGAGAACGGCGCCATCGCCGTACATCCAGCCGGGCACAGCGGCGGCAACCTGTACACCGAAGGGGAGTACGGCAACTTCGTCTTCCGCTTTGAATTTCAGCTCACGCCCGGCGCCAACAACGGCATAGGCATCCGCGCGCCCCTGGAAGGCGATGCCGCCTATGTCGGCATGGAAATACAGGTGCTGGACAACACGGCGCCCGTGTATGCAGACCTGCAGCCGTATCAGTACCATGGCTCGGTATACGGCGTCATTCCCGCGAAGCGCGGTTACCTGAAGCCGGTAGGAGAATGGAACACCGAGGAGATCAGGGCCGAAGGCACCCATATCCGGGTGACGCTGAACGGCCACGTCATCGTCGACGGAGACATCGCCGCTTCCCGCGACCATGGTACCGCTGATCACAAATCGCACCCGGGACTGAAAAATACCCGGGGGCATATCGGCTTCCTCGGACATGGCTCCGTGGTGCGCTTCCGGAACCTTCGCGTCCTGGATCTGGACCAGGCCGGCCGGTAGTCATCCGGCGGCGCCACCCGGCCTCAACCGCCCGGGGCAGGATCAGCGGAAAGAGGCGCAGAGGCCCGGCTGGCCTGCGCCCCGGCGGAAAATC
>CBINPH010000070.1:0-10944 GCA_966252445.1 uncultured Chitinophagaceae bacterium
AATGCGAAATCCGGGTGCGGCCTAGGCCAGCGCCTTGCGCATCTCGAAATGCGGGATGCCGACTTCCAGGAATTCGTCGCCCAGCACAGCATATCCCAATCTTTCGTAGAAGGCCGCCGCTGTTTTTCGCGCATGCATCATCATGGTCCTGAACCCGTTGCGCCGGGCCTCGGCTTCGGCGAAAGCCATCATCTGACTGCCGATGCCTCCCTTTTGCAGGTCCTCCCGGACAGCCATTTGCCGGAGCTGCACCAATTCCTCGTCCACCGGGGAAAGCACACAGCAGCCCAACAATTCCGGCGCCGCGCCGTCGTCTGAGAAGCAGCCGATCAGCAGGTCATGGACCTCCTGGCGAAGGTAAGTTTCCGTAAAATGCAGTCCCAGGGGCCGGCGCAGGATATCGTCCCGGAGACGAACCATTTCCCGGTAGTCGTCACTTCCGTGTTCGATCAGACGAATGACCTGCATGGGCACGTTGTTGAGGCAAAGGTCGGAAAGTAAAGGGACATAGCCGCCGTCCGGGGACGCCGGCGGGCCGCGGGGCTATTTAAGCAGGTCGCCCCGGAGCCGGAGCAGCCGGGTTTCGGCCTCCTTGGCGTTGTAGCGCGCCGTGATCAGGCGGAACTGGGCCTCTGCCAGGCTCCGCTGCGCCTCCTTCACTTCCAGGGAGGTGATCTGTCCCACCCGGAAGGCGGCCAGCGTCACCTGGGCATTTTCTTCGGCCACCTGTACGTTCTGTTCTTCCAGCTGGATCGCCTGCTTGTAGTACTGGTAATCCTTGTAAGCGTTTTGGAGTTCCAGGCTCACCTGCGACTGCTGATTGGCGTAGTTCAGCTCCTGGTAGGCTATATCCAGCTTGGCGCTCTCCGCCTGCCGCTTGATGGAAAAGCCCTGCAGGATAGGTATGGACGCCGAAAAGCCGTAGTTGAAGCCCAGGCTTTGGTTGAAGAGGGAAAAGCCCGCCTGGGAGGCCTGTTTGTTGAACACATAGGCGGAATTGAAGGAGATCACCGGCAGCCGGCTGCGCAAGACCTCTTTCAGCGACAACCTCGAAATGTCGATGTTTTTCTTGGCGAACAGGAGCTCCGGATTCTGGGCGAGGGCGGCTTGTTCGATGTCCGGATAGGACAAATTGAGGTCGACGGGTATGGAGTCGCTCACCGCGTAATCGTTATCCGCAGGGAGGGCGATCAGTTGGTTGAGGATGGCCTTGTTTTGGGTAATGAGTGTTTGTTGCTGGAGCTGGGCTGCCTTTTGGGCGTTGAGATCCACCTGCGCTTGCAGCAGCTCGATCTTCGATCCCAGACCGCTGCGGAACTTGTTGTCGGCGATCTTTACCCTTTCCTCGGAAATGGACATCTGTTCCGCCAGGGACTGCAATTGCTGCTTGGTCTGGACGATGTTGTAATACGCCTGGATAATGTTCGCGATGGTGTTGACCACCTGCGCTTTGACCGATAAGGCACCCGCCTCCTGGATCGCCTTCAGCTTGTCTTTGGTGGCGAAGACCCGCAGGCCGTCAAACAGTGTCCAGTCCAGGTCGGCCGAGAGATGGATGTTGTTGGAATGCGAGGATTCCCGCTCCACGTCGTTGCCGTTGGAATATTTTTGCTTGATGTTGGCGGTGGTCCAGCTGCGGGTAGCGGAACCGCTGATGACGGGCAGGAAAGCGCCAAAAGCATAGCGGTAGTCGAGGGCCGCGGCTTCCTCGGCGTTCTTGGCCATCAGGATATTGTAATTGTTTTTGAGGCCTATGGCTATGGCATCCTCCACCCGCATCAGTTCCTGTCCCGCCAGCCGGCCGGACAAGGCCATGGAGCACAGGCATACAACGGCCCCGAAAAAAAGATTTCTCCTGTTCATGTTTCCATCCGGTTTTTTAAAAGCGCCACAGGCATGGCGTGTTCATCGACCTTTTTGCGTGATGTAGGCAATAGCCCGGGGTATACTGATCCCCTGCCGGTACCAGCCTCGTCGCAGCGGGCTCCCTGACCCTCAGGCGTGTGCGGTAATGACATCGGTTTCTCTCATGACCTCCTCACCGTTGATCGGCTTGACGGCTCTCCGCTGGGAGAGGAAGGAATACATGGCCGGGATCACATACAGGGTCAGGATAAGGGAAAAAAGTATGCCGCCGACAATGACAATACCCAGGGGTATGCGGCTGGTGGATGCCGCCCCAAGGGACAGGGCGATCGGCAGGGCACCCAGCGACATGGCCAGACTGGTCATGAGGATCGGGCGGAGCCGGAGGCTCGCCGCTTCCACCACAGCCGAGGTCTTGGTCATGCCGGCTTCCCGTTTTTTATTGGCAAATTCCACGATCAGGATACCATTCTTGGTCACCAGGCCGATCAGCATGATCATACCGATCTGGGAAAAGATGTTTAAGGTTTGGGCAAACAGCCACAGCGACAGCATGGCGCCGGCAATGGCCAGGGGCACCGTCAGCATGATGATCAGGGGATCCATCCAGCTCTCAAATTGCGCCGCCAGGATCAGGTAAATCAGGACCAGGGCCAGGATGAAGGCGAACAAGGTGTTGGACGAGCTCTCCGCGAAGTCGCGTGACGAACCCGTCAGGGCGGTCGTGAACGAGGGCCCCAGGGTCTCCTGGGCGATCTGTTGCATATGGGCTATGCCTTCGCCCTGGGTGCGGCCCGGCGAGAGGCTCGCCGATATGGTGGCGGACTTGTACCGGTTGTAGTGGTAGATCTTGGGGGGGCTGGTAGACGGCTCCACGGTCACCAGGTTGTCCATGGACACCGCCTGGCCGTCTGCATTCCTCACATAGAGGTTCTTCAGATCATAGGGCGCGTTCCGGTAGTTCCAGAGCAGCTCGCCGACCACGTCGTATTGCTTGCCATTCATGGTAAAGTACCCGTAGCGCACATTCGACAGGGCCAGCTGAAGGGTCTGGGAGATATCTGCAATGGAGACCCCCAGCTCGCTGGCCTTGTCCCGGTTGATGGACACCCGCAGTTCCGGTTTGTTGAACTTCAGGTCCACGTCCACAACGGCGAAGGTCGGATCCTGGTATACTTTATCCAGGAAGATCGGCAGCATTTTCGCCACCGAATCAAAGTTGATGTTCTGAATAACGAACTGCACGGGCAGGCTGCTGTGGCGACCCACCTGGATGGTCTGCGTTTCGATGCCGTAGGCACGGCCTTCGGGGAACAGGCGCTGATGGCTGTTGAAATAGTTGACGATCTGCCGCTGGCTGCGCTGACGCTCTCCGGGCTGTTTCAGGACCACATACATGAAGCCGCTGTTGGCCCCGCCCATGCCGCCGAAACTCGGCGACGTGACGCTCAGGAGCATTTTGTGCTCCGGCACCGAATCCAGCAGGAAATTGATCTCCTTGGTCATGTAATGATCCATGGCATCGAAGGATGTCCCTTCCGGGGCCGTCAGGGTCACCCGGAACTGGCTGCGGTCTTCCGTAGGCGCCAGCTCGCTCTTGATGTTCGAGCCGATCAGCACGATCAGGCCCAGACAGCCGGCGATGATCAGCAGGGACACCCAGCGGATATGCATGAACCGGGAAAGGGAGCTTTTATAACCCTCCTCCATCCATCGGAAGAATGGCTCTGTCTTCGTATAAAACCAGGAGCGGTGGTGGATGTCCTTGGCCATCTTGAGGTTGAGGACAGGCGTCAGGGTCAGGGAGACAAAGGCCGACAGGAGCACCGCTCCCGCCACCACGATGCCGAACTCCCGGAACAGCCTGCCGACAAATCCCTGGAGGAAGATAATGGGCAGGAACACGAAGGCCAGCGTGATCGACGTCGCGATGACCGCGAAAAATATCTCTTCGGATCCTTCCCGACAGGCTTTCATCTTGGGCATGCCCGCCTCGAGTTTCTTAAAAATGTTTTCCGTGACGACAATGCCGTCGTCCACCACCAGGCCTGTGGCCAGTACGATCCCCAGCAGGGTCAGGATGTTGATGGAGAACCCGCAGAGGTACATGATGAAAAAGGCGCCGATCAGGGAGACAGGGATATCGAACAGGGGCCTTAAGGCAATGATCCAGTCCCGGAAGAAGAAGTAGATGATCAGGATCACCAGGACCAGGGCGATCACCAGGGTTTCCTCCACTTCGCTGATGGAGTTCTTGATGTAACGGCTGTCGTCGAAGATCATATCCACCTTCATGTCGGCGGGCAGGTCTTTTTTGATTTGGTCCAGGCGTTTATAAAACTCGTCGGCGATAGCCACATAATTCGAACCGGGGAGGGGAACGATTGCCATACCGACCATGGGCACTCCTTTTTCCTTCAGGATGGTTTCCTGGTTTTCTGGCCCGAGCTCGGCGTGTCCGATATCGGAAAGGCGGATGATCTTTCCGTTAATATTCTTGATAATCAGCTTGTTGAACTGCTCCGGGGTATACAACTGCCCAAAAGTACGGATGGTCAGCTCCGTCGCGTCTCCCGTCAGCTTGCCGGAGGGAAGCTCCACGTTCTGCTGGGCCAGGGCCCGCTGTATGTCCTGGGGCGTAATGCTGTAGGCCGCCATTTTCAGGGGATTGAGCCACAGCCGCATGGCATATAGCTTTTCACCCCATATCTGTATGGAACTGACGCCCGGCACGGTCTGGAGCCTTTCCTGCAGCACGTTGATCGCATAGTCGGTCAGCTCCAGCTGGCTCCGGGACGTGCTCTGCAGGGTCATGGCCATAATGGAGGATGCATTCGCATCGGCTTTGCTGACCACCGGCGGGGCATCCAGATCCTGGGGGAGGGAGCGCACCGCCCTGGAGACCTTGTCCCGGACATCGTTGGCGGCGGCTTCCAGGTCGGTACCCAGGTCGAACTCGACCGTGATGCTGCTGGTCCCCTGGGAGCTGGTGGAGGATATGCTTTTGATGCCGGCAATACCATTGATGGCTTTTTCCAGAGGCTCGGTCACCTGGGATTCCATGATGTCCGAATTGGCGCCGGTATAGGAGGTGCGCACGTTGATCACCGGAGGGTCAATGGCCGGGTAGTCCCGGACCCCGAGAAAGGTGAACCCCACAATCCCGAAGATCACGATGATGATGTTCATCACAATGGCCAGGATGGGCCTTCTAAGCGATATGGAGGGTAAACTCATATGGTGCGCTGCTTTGCGGTTAAAAACACCCGGCCGGGCTCCGGGCCGTCCTTAGTCATTCGTCGAGTCGGCCGTTTCTATATGTTTGATCTCCAAGGCAGCGCCCGGGCTGGCCTGCATGAGTCCTGTCGTCAGGACCGTATCCCCAGCGCTTAATCCACTGAGAATCTGAATCTTATCTGGCGTCTGCACGCCCGTTTCCACGGTGACGAACTGGGCCTTTCCGTCCCGGCTCACGACCACTTCGCCGTTTTTGGTGGTGGGGATGAGGCTCTGGGTGGGAATCATCAGCGCATTGGGAATCTCCCTCAGTTCCACATGGACGTTGGCAAAAGAACCCGGAGACAGTTTCTCCTGGCTGTTGTCCACCCAGGCGCGGAGGGTCAGGGTACGCGTGGCCGGATCGATACCGGGGTTGATCGCATAGACCTTTCCCGGGAACTGGCCTTCAGAGGAGGCCACGCTGAACTGCACCTGGTCCCCGATGCGGATCTGATTGCGGTATTTTTCGGGGATGGAAAATTCCAGTTTCAGGGGATTGTTCTGATACAGGGTCGTGATCACATCCCCCGGGGCCACGAGCGCCCCTTCCGACACCTGCCGCAGACCTACCCGGCCGTCAAAGGGGGCCCGGATCTCCGTTTTGCTGATCAGCGCCTCTGCATTGGCGATGTCGGCTTCATATGCCGCCACCTGGTTCTGGGTGATGTCCACGTCCTGCCGGCTGATGCCGTTGATGGCCAGGAGCTGCTTCTGCCTGTCCAGGGTCGTCTTGGCCAGCTGCTGCTGCACCTGCAGTTTACGCACCTGGGCCTTCAGATCCTCATCGAACAGGGTCACCATCAGCTCCCCTTTCCTGACGTGGGTGCCCTCTTTAAAATACAGGTGGGTGATGCGGCCGTTTACCTCCGACTGGACCTGGATCATTTCATTGCTGAGCAGGGTGCCGGTAGCTTCCAGCGAAGTTTTGAGCGGCACGGGCTTGACCACATAGGCGTCGACCAGCAAGGCGCCGGACCTCCCGCGCATCATGCTTTTGCCTTCGGCAGCCAAGGCCTTGTCCTTCTTGACCTTATTAAACGCCAGGACGGCGACAATGGCCAGGACGGCAATTAACAGCAGATACCGTATAACTTTATTACTCATGCCTTGATGGGTTGAAGGGGAATAGGGATTTGGGTCGGGTCGTAAAGGGATTTTAAGAATATTAAATAAAAGGCCGGGAAGCCTGCAAATTTACTAAAACGCTTGTTTAGTCACCCCCTGCAGGCCCCGATTTACGTAAATGGTTCAAATGCTAAATAAATGGTAAGGAATGTCGTCATCCCCGGCGGCGGCCCGGAAGATCAACTGCGGAATGGAATTTGTTAAAATGAACGGAAAGCCATATATTCAACATCCCAAAAAGGAGGTATTTGACTGCTATTGCAGCCCTTCCCCATTTCGCCAAAAATCCTATTTTTCAATAAAAAGCATATTTTTGCACTCAAATTAAACTAAAAAATACTATTATGTCAGACATTGCATCGCGTGTAAAAAAGATCATCATTGACAAATTGGGTGTCGACGAAGCTGAAGTGACCCCCGAAGCCAGCTTCACCAATGATCTGGGTGCAGATTCCCTGGACACGGTGGAGTTGATCATGGAATTTGAGAAAGAATTCAACATTTCCATCCCGGACGAGCAGGCAGAGACCATCACCACGGTGGGACAGGCTGTTGCGTACCTGGAGGACCACGCCAAATAAATCATTCCAAAGCTCTTAAAGCGATTAATGGAATTAAAACGCGTAGTAGTCACCGGTTTAGGCGCTCTCACACCGTTAGGCAATACTGTTTCCGATACATGGAAGGGATTGGTGAACGGGGTGTCGGGCGCCGATTTCATTAAGGCTTTTGACACTACCAAGTTCAAAACCAAATTCGCCTGCGAGCTCAAGGGTTTTGATCCCGCCGATTACCTGGACCGCAAAGAAGTCCGCAAACTGGACCGGTTTACCCAGATTGCGCTGATCGCTTCCGAGCAGGCGGTCAAGGATGCCGGTCTCGACGGTCCGGGCATAGACAAGGACCGGGTAGGTGTCATTTCATCATCCGGCATTGGTGGACTGATCACCCTTTGTGAGGAGCTCAAAGGTTTCTACACTGGGGATGGTACTCCCCGCTTCAGCCCTTTTTTCATCACCAAGATGATCCTGGACATTGCAGCAGGGCAGATTGCCATGCGTTTCGGATTCCGTGGCCCGAACTTCGCTGTCGTGTCCGCCTGTGCCTCCTCCACCAACGGCTTGATCGAGGCGTTCAATGATATCCGTCTGGGTAAGGCCGATGTGGTGGTATCCGGCGGTTCGGAGAGCGTCATCAACGAAGCCGGCGTAGGAGGCTTCAACGCGATGAAAGCCCTTTCCGAGCGCAACGACGATCCCTCCACGGCTTCCAGGCCCTTTGACCTGAACCGCGACGGTTTTGTCATGGGCGAGGCGGCCGGCTGCCTGGTCCTGGAAGAGTTGGAACATGCCCGCCGTCGGGGCGTACATATCTATGCCGAAGTGGCGGGCGGGGGCGCCAGTGCCGACGCCCATCACATTACGGCCCCCGATCCAGAGGGGACAGGCGCCCTGCTGGTCATGCAGCGTACCCTGCAGGATGCCGGCATGCAGCCCCAAGATATTGACTACATCAACGTCCACGGCACCTCCACACCTTTGGGGGATGTGGCGGAAGTCAAGGCTATCCAGCGGGTCTTCGGGGACGCGGTTTACAATTTGAACATCAGCTCCACCAAATCCATGACCGGCCACCTGCTGGGCGCTGCCGGCGCGGTGGAGGCCATTGCCTGCATCCTGTCGATCCGGGACCAGATCGTCCCGCCCACCATCAATCATTTTACTGACGACCCGCAGTTCGATCCGAAAATTAATTTTACCTTTAACAAGGCACAGCAGCGGCCCGTCAAGGCGGCCCTAAGCAATACTTTCGGGTTTGGCGGGCACAATGCGTCAATAATTTTCAAAGAGTTCGTTTCCTGAGTTTTCGTGAAATTGGTGAAACAGGGCACATTTTGGAAGAGGCGTAAGACCTCCGGAAACATTCCCCTACGCAAAGAATTGAAAAACATGCTGGGGTTTGTTCCCCGGAAAATGGCTATTTACGAGGTGGCCCTGAGTCACCGCTCCAGCAAGGAAAAATCCGACGAGAACAATGAACGCCTGGAATACCTGGGGGATGCTATCCTGGGGGCCATCGTAGGCGAATTCCTCTTCAAGAAATATCCTTTTGAGCCCGAGGGCTATCTGACGGAAATGCGTTCCAAAATGGTGAACCGCCAGCGGCTCAACGAAGTGGCCATCAAAATGGGGTTGCGGCGCCTGACGATCTACAATAAGAATAATAACTTTCTGAAAATCAGCGGCATTTTTGGCAATACCCTGGAGGCGCTCATTGGTGCCGTCTACCTCGACAAGGGTTTCGAAAAAACCAAGCAATTCGTCTTCAAAAGGATTATCCTGCCCCACCTGGACCTGAAAACCCTCGAGACCGAGGAGATCAATCACAAGAACAAGCTCTATGGCTGGGCGAACAAGCACGGCCGGCAACTGGAATTTGCCCTGCTGGATGAGCACATGGAAGGTGGCCGCCGGCTCTTTACCATCGCCGCGGTGGTCGACGGGGAGGCCTTGGGCTCAGGGAAAGCTTACACCAAGAAGGACGCAGGCCAAAAGGCGGCCAAAGAAGCCATTGCCCATCTGGGCATTGCCGAAAAACCCTAGAGAACGCTTTCTTTTCCCTGTTCAGGACTGGATGTAGTTGTGCAGTTGCTCGATGGTGTGTTGTTGTTCCAGGATGGTTTCCTTGACCACATCGTTGATGGAGATGATGCCGCAGATACCGTCACCTTCGAAGACCGGCAGGTAACGGATATTGCGCTCACTCATGAGTTCCATGCAATGTTCTATGGTGTCCGAAGGGGCAATCCGCGGGAAGGTGGTGGACATGATATCTGCGACATTGGTATCGGCTGATGATTTCCCTTTCAGGATAACCTTGCGTGCGTAGTCCCGCTCGGTGATCAGGCCGCAATAACGCCCGTTTTCGAGGACCACCACGGAGCCGATGTTCCTTTCAGCCATGATTTTCAGGGCGTCAAGGACATGTGTATCCGGACTGACGGAGATTACATTGCTCCCTTTTCGCTGCAGAATGTGGGCGACATTTTTCATGGTCGTCGGCTTTAGCGGTTTAGAATGACAGGCATTGGCCATAAGGTACTAATTTTTCAGGAAATGCAAAAAAGGTTTAATGTCTGGAGGGGCAAAGCCCCTGGTTTGTAAGCCGGTGGAGGAAAAGGAGGCCGGGGCAGGTTTGGGCTTGCGGGGACCGCGCCCGGATGCCAGGAGCCATTGTGCGTCAGACGGTGCGCCCGCGCGGTCCGGGCAGGGGACATGGCCCGCAAGGGGCAGAAAGCAGGAGCCCTATTTGCTTACAACCCGTGAAGAGTTCATCAATTTACCCTATCTTTGCGACCATTGAACTGGCCACACACCCGACAGGCCTTGGAGCCTGTGGGCCTTGAATATCAACCGACTTTTTGGTTGATGATCTTTTGGAAAGGTGCAGGAGTGGCTGAACTGGCACGCCTGGAAAGCGTGTATACCGCAAGGTATCGAGGGTTCGAATCCCTCCCTTTCCGCTTAAGGAAATAACTAACCGTTATTTCCTTTTTTTATTCCCCTAACTATTTCACTGCCTGATACTTGAAGCCATATAAAACTGGGGCGTACCCCCTTGGCACATGACGAGACATTCCCGGGGATAAAGAAATGCAGATGGCCTATCCTGATTCTCCGGCTCGTCCGATCCGGATCTGTTCAGCCCGGGGTCCTTATTTTTAGGGTTTCAGCATGCTGGCCTGTCCCCTTGGCCTATTCAGCGGAAGGAATACGCCATCCTCCTTCCACCATGGCGGCTTTTGATGATGTCGGGCTCCTTTTTATCTTTCTCCGGTGCTATACGATGCATGCCGTCTCGCCAAGTGAAAAAGCGGCCGGTGGTAGACGTGGTCCATTAAAATCCCTATTTTTACAAACCAAACAGTCGGTTTTATGGAAAAGGACAGCCGTGAACAGATTCTTGAAGTGTCCCTGATGCTATTTCTCCAGAAGAGCTTTAAAGCGGTGACCATGAAGGAAATCGTGGTGAAGACCGGGCTGTCCAAAGGCGCTTTTTACCATTATTTCGATAGCAAAGAGAAGGTGTTTGAAGAAGTGGTCAACCATTTTTACAAAGAACTCTTTGTACAGGACTTTGACAGTTTTTCTCACGAATCCTTGCGATCCTTTTATGAGGATTATTTGAATGACATCAGCGAAAAGTTCCAGAAGGTCCAGCGCATAGGTCTGTCCATTTCTGCGAAAGAGCAATGGAACTTTAACCATTATTTTCTCATTTTCGACGCCATAACGATCCTCCCATCTTTTAAAAAACTTAATGAAGAACATGTATTGCAGCAGATCAAAAGCTGGAAAAAGATTATCCGGATCGCGCGCAAGAAGGGCGAAATAAAGGCGAAACTTGCTGATGAAGATGTGGCGAAAATGTTTGTGTACTTGGGCGATGGCTTCGGCGTGCAAGAAATTCTTAAGGCCCGCATCAGTGACGGCGTTCAGTTCCAGAAGGATGTGCGTAAACTTTGGGACGGATTTTACAGCTTGCTGAAAGCCTAAGGCATTTTACCGATATTTTACCCCCATTTACCGATTGTACTTTTTTGGGACCATAAAAAGGGGGACCTTTGCCCTGTTGGTAGACCGAACGGTCGGTTTTAGACCATTACCCCTCCGA
>CBINPH010000071.1:0-10907 GCA_966252445.1 uncultured Chitinophagaceae bacterium
CAAGTCTCGGCCAAAGGATATTCCCAGGACGAAGCCAGCCTCACCCTTCATTACAATGACATCAAGCTCAGCAGGGCCTTTACCTTGCTGGAACGAAAAACCAACTGCCGCTTCCTATACAGCGACGATATCGTCCCCGTCAACAAACGCATCAATCTGCTGGCCGACAATACGCCCCTGAGCAAGGTGCTCAAGAGCCTGCTCAGGGAAACGGACCTGCACTTCCGGATGTTGGACAATCACGTGATCGTCATTGCCCGCAACGGCGTGGACATCCTCGAGACCCGTATTACGGGAACGGTCACCAACGCCCAGGGCGAGCCCCTGACCGGTGTCACGGTGCAGGTGAAAGGCACCAATACGGGTACCGTGACCGATGCGAACGGCAAGTACAGCCTGAATGTCCCGGACAACGCCACCCTGGTATTCAGCTACATCGGTTATGAGACCGCGGAAATGGCCACGAATGGCCAGAGCACCCTCAACGTCACTCTGCAGATCTCTTCCAGCACCCTCAATGAACTGATCGTCACCGGATACACCACCCAGTTGAAAAAGGACCTGACCGGCTCGGTGACGGTGGTGGATGTCTCCGACATGACCAAACAGCCCTCCGGTACGGTGACCAAGCAGTTGCAGGGGCAGGCCTCGGGCGTGACGGTGATCGGCTCGGGCCAACCGGGTGAAGATCCACAGATCCGCATCCGCGGGGTAAACACCTTTGGCAACAATACGCCCCTCTATGTGGTGGATGGAGTACCTACCCAAAACATCGCTGACCTCAACCCCAATGATGTGGCCTCTATACAGGTGCTGAAAGATGCGGGGGCGGCCTCCATCTATGGCGCAAGGGCTTCCAACGGCGTGCTCATCATCACCACGCGCAAGGGCAAAGGCAAGGTGCAGGTCAGCTACAATGCCTATTACGGCACCCAACGCCCGCAAAACGGCAACGTCTGGAACACCCTCAGTCCCATGGAGATGGCCCGGCTGAAATTCATGGCCCTGTCAAATTCAGGCACCCCGGTGACGGCAGCCAAGCCCGACCCCCTGTATGGAGGAGGGCCGGAGCCGGTACTGCCCGACTATATCGTCCCGGCCGGCGCCAGCGAAGGGGATCCCGCCGTCGATCCCGCCAAGTATTATGTCAACCCGAATTATACTTCCCTGGACGATTTCAACAGCTTCTACCGCATCACCCGCGCCAACAAGAACGGTACCGACTGGTTCCACGAGGTCTTTAAGCCTGCCCCGATCACCAGCCACAACCTCACGGTCAGCGGGGGAGGGGAGAAGGGCAACTACCTGCTCTCGCTGAACTATTTCAACCAGCAAGGCACCCTGATGCGCACTCATCTCAAACGCTATTCCGTGAGAGCCAACACGGAATTCAAGCTCAACGACCATATACGCATCGGGGAAAACCTTTCTTATACCATCACCGACAATCCCCAAATTGATGCCCTGACGGAAGGCAGCGCGGTGGGCATGGCCATCCGCATGCAACCCATCGTTCCGGTCTATGACATCATGGGCAACTACGGCGGGACCTACGGCGCAGGCCAGCTGGGCAACGCCCAAAATCCCGTCGCCATCCAGGAGCGCACACGCAACAACCGGGGCTACGGCAACCGGCTGTTTGGCAACCTCTATGCCGAGATCGATTTCCTGCGGCACTTCACCGCGCGCACCAGCTTCGGCGGAGAGTCCTTCGCCGGCGCCTCGCACTCGTTCACCTTTCCCGAGTATGAGCGTTCGGAAAACACTACCAACAACACCTACAACGAGAGCTCCTACTGGGGATACAACTGGACCTGGACGAACACGCTGCAGTACCGGCAGGTGTTCAATGAGATCCATGACCTGAAACTGCTGGTGGGCACGGAGGCCTACAACAACAGCGGACGCGACCTGAGCGGCACGGCGCAGGGATATTTTTCCTTTGACCCGAATTTTGTCAACCTGTCCACCGGGACCACCGCCAAGAACAGCAACAGCAGCGAATATTCCGACGGGCTGTTTTCCCTGATCGGCCGCCTGGACTACAGCTTCCGGGACCGCTACCTGATCAGCGCCACCGTCCGCCGCGACGGCTCCTCGAAATTCAAGACCTATCAATACGGCTGGTTCCCCTCGGTAACGGCAGGGTGGCGCCTGTCAGAGGAAAACTTCCTGCAGGACGTTTCCTGGATCACCGACCTGAAGGTCCGTGGGGGCTGGGGGATCATGGGCAACCAGATCAATGCCGATCCCGCGAACCCTTACACCACCTTCGCCGAAAACCCGACGTCCTCTTACTATGACATCGCCGGAACCGGTATAGTCCCGGGCTTTCAACGGGCCCGCATCGGGGCCCCCGATGCCAAGTGGGAAAAGGACATCAACGCCAATATCGGTGTGGACGCCACCCTGTTCAAAGGCGCCCTGGAACTGACGGCCGACTACTATTGGAAGAACATCAAGGACATGTTGTTCAATCCTACGCTGCCGGGGACGGCCGGTGCAGGCACCGTGCCCTTCATCAACGTCGCCAAGATGAAGAACACCGGGGTGGACATATCCGCCCGGTATACCACCCAAATTGCCAGCGACTGGAAGCTCGATGCCACCGTGTCCTTCACCACGTACAACAACAAGATCCTCCAGGTCTCGGGCGTACAGGATTATTTCGACCTCGACGGCCGGCGCTTCAACGGGCAGAACATCATCCGCAATGCGGTAGGACAACCGGTGTCGTCCTTTTTCGGATACAAGATCATCGGCTTCTGGAACAGCGACGAGGAAGTCACTACCGCCAACGAACAGGTACAGAAGGCTACGGGGGATACCACTGCTGTGTACCAGACGCAGGCCGCGAAGGGCCGCTTCCGTTATGCCGACATCAGCGGCCCCGACGGCAAGCCGGACGGCCGGATCACCGCCGACGACAGGACCTTCCTGGGTAACCCCAACCCGGATTTCAGCTATGGCCTGAATCTCGGCCTCACCTACCGGAACTTCGACTTCAGCGTGTTCTTCTACGGGGTGCATGGCAACGAAATCTGGAACAATGTGCGCTGGTGGAGGGACTTCTATGCCTCCTTCGGCGGCGGCAAGAGCAAGACCGCCCTCTACGACTCCTGGAGGCCGGATCACCATGACGCCACCGCCCCCATCCAGGAGAACTCAGGGACCTTCAGCACCAACACCGTCCCGAACTCTTACTTCGTGGAGAACGGCGCCTATTTCCGGGCCAAGAACATGATGCTCGGATACACCCTGCCCGCCCATGCCCTGGAGCGCATAGGCGTGGACAAACTCCGGATATATGTTCAGGCCGCCAATCTGTTCACCGTCACCAAATACTCGGGCATAGACCCGGAGATCGCCGGCAGCGGCGTGACAGACTTTGGCGTAGACGAAGGGGCTTACCCGACACAGCGGGAATTCCTGTTCGGCATCAACCTTTCGTTCTGAACCTATTTTTTGCTCCTTAAAACTGAATAACCATGAAAACATTCAAATACAGCATGACCCTGATGCTCCTGGGCCTGGCGGGTATGCTCCTGTATTCCTGCGGGAAGGATTATCTGTACCGCTCGGCGCTCGGCGCCCTGAGCGAAGAGGTGCTGTCCAATGCCAAGGGCGTAGAGGAACTCCTGATAGGCGCCTACGGCGCCCTGGACGGACAGCAGGTGGTCGACGGCGGGGTGCAGAGCCTCGGTGGCGGCGGGAATGCCTGGGAAGCCTCTCCGGACAACTGGATCTATGGCAGCGTAGCCGGTGGAGACGCGCACAAAGGCAGCGACGCCACGGATCAACCCCCCATCGGCCTGATCGCCACCGGCAATTCCGCACCCACCAACGGCTTTTTTAACAGCAAATGGATCGCCGGCTATGAAGGCATAGCCCGCTGCAACAAGGTGCTCGCCGTACTGAAAAATGTCCAGGACATGAGCGAGGATCGCAAAAAAGTCGTCTCTGCCGAGGCCCGCTTCCTGCGCGGATACTTTTATTTCGACCTGAAAAAGATGTTCAACATGATCCCCTGGATCAGCGATTCCACTACGGACTTCAACCAGCCCAACAATGTGGACATATGGCCCAACATCGAACAGGACTTTCAGTATGCGGCAGATAACCTGCCGCCCACCCAGCCCGAAGTAGGGCGGGTCAACAAATGGGCGGCCCTGGCCTTCCTCGCCAAAGCGAAGCTGTACCAGAAAAAATATGCCGAGGCGAAGACCTTGTTCGAACAGGTCATTGACCAGGGCATCACGTCCAACGGCCTGAGCTACGACCTCACCACCAAGTTCGAGGACAATTTTGATGCCGCCGCAGAGAACAACAGCGAGTCGGTCTTTGCCATACAAATGGACGCCAACGACATCTCCAACACCATTGCCAACGCCAACCAGGGGGACATGCTGAATTTCCCTTACGGGAACAGCCCGTTCGGCTGCTGCGGCTTCTACCAGCCCACCCAGGACCTGGTGAACTCCTACCGCACCAATGCCCAGGGGCTGCCCTACCTGGACGATTACAACGACCACCCGGTGAAAAACGACATGGGCGTGCAGTCCAGTCAGCCCTTCACCCCGGATGCGGGCAACCTGGATCCCCGCCTGGACTGGACCGCGGGGCGCCGCGGCCTGCCCTATCATGACTGGGGCCTGCACCCCGGCCGCGACTGGATCCGCGACCAGAACTTCTCCGGGCCTTATGCGCCGAAGAAGAACATCTACTGGCAATACAACCAGGACAAATACCATGACACCCATTCCTGGGCGCCGGGCAGCGCCATCAATATCGTCGTGATGCGTTTTGCCGATGTCCTGCTCATGGCTGCCGAATGCGAGGCCCAGACCGGCGCGTTGAACCAGGCTGAAACATATGTCAACAGGGTGCGCAACCGCGCCGCCAACCCGGTGGGCTGGCTGTACAAATACAAGGACAACAACGATCCCCTGGCCGGCTTTTCTTCCACTCCGGCCGCCCACTACGTCATCTCTCCCTATCCGGCTGGCTATTTCACCGCCGTGGGGAAGGACAAGGCGCTCCAGGCCATTTATTTCGAGCGTAAGCTGGAACTGGCCATGGAAGGGCATCGGTACTTCGACCTGGTCCGCTGGGGCATCGCGGCCAAGACGCTGAACGATTTCTTCGCCTACGAATCCACCCTGACCAACGATGTCAAGGGCGGCCATTTTACGGCACCCAAAAACAATTATTTTCCCATTCCCCAGGCCCAGATCGATCTGAGCGTGGTGGACGGACAGCCGACGCTGACGCAGAATGAAGGCTATCAATAATGCCCGACCGAAACCACAGGAAGAGCACAAAAGGGGCAGCGTGGCTGTCCCTTTTTTTGGCGGCATGCCGCCGCCCCCGGTCATGGCTCAGCGCGCTGGCGGCAGGGATGGGCCTGGGCCTCCTGGCCGCAGGCTGCGGGGGTGGTGCTGCCGGAAAAAAGGCGCAGGGCGAAGCCCTCATCCGGCGTTATTGCAGCAGCTGCCATCTGCCCGTGTACCCGGCCCTGCTGGACAGCGCCACCTGGATTGAGCATACCCTGCCCGCCATGGCGCCCCGGCTGGGAATAGCGGTGTGGAGAGGACACCATTATTTCAAGGCGCCGGGGAATGCTGCCGGACAGGAAGGCATCTCCCTGGATGATTGGCGGACCCTGGTGCAATATTTCCGCGAGGCCTCGCCCCGGCAGCTGGCCACTGTGCCTGCGGCCAGGCCGGCTGGTGCCGCCCCCTTCCGGATACGGGTACCCGACTGGCCACGGGAGAGCCCCGGCGCCACCACCACGCTGGTGGCCATCGACGGCGTCCATCATCTCCTGTACAGCGGCGACGAGCATCCCGGGCGGCTCCTGCAATGGGGCCTGGGCCTGCATGCCCGGCAGGTCCGGGCGCTGCCCTCCCCAGCCGTGGGCCTCAGCTTCGGGGACCGGGCCGGAGGGGACGATGCCCTGACCTGCATCGGCACCCTGCCGGCGCTGAACCTGGCCAACGGGCAGGTATTCCTCACCCGCCTCGCCGAACAGCACGACAGCCTGCGGCTGCTGGCGGGGGGCCTTCCCCGGCCGGTGCAGGCCCTGGGCCTGGATGCGGACCAGGACGGGGTGCAGGACTGGCTGGTCTGTGCCTTCGGGCATGATACGGGCAGTCTCTCCCTGTGGCAGGCCCAGGCCGGAGGTGGTTTCCGCAGAGCCATCCTCAGCGCGCTCCCCGGCGCCGAACAAGCGGTGGAGGCCGACGTCAACGGGGATGGATGGACCGACGTCGTCGCCCTCTTTGCCCAGGCACGGGAAGGGCTGTGGCTGTTCCTCAACGACCGCCATGGCGGATTCCGGCGACGGCTGCTCCTGGAATGGCCGCCGGTCTACGGGTCCACCGGGTTCCAGCTGGCCGATTTCAACGGGGATGGCAAGCCGGACATTCTCTATACCTGCGGCGACAACGCCGACTACTCCCAGGTGCTCAAGCCCTATCACGGCATATACCTGTACCTGAACGAGGGAGGCTTCCGCTTCCGGGAAGCCTGGCATTATGCGCTGCCCGGATGCACCCGCGCCCGGGCGGCCGATTTTGACGGCGACGGAGACCTGGACATCGCCGCCATTGCCTTTTTTGGCGATTTCCGGAAGCCGCCGGCTGACGCCTTTCATTACCTGGAGCAGACCGCCCCCCTGGTTTTCCGTCCCCGGCAGCCGGGGACCGCCGGCCTGGGGCGCTGGCTCTGCATGGACGTCGGGGATGCCGACGGGGACGGCGATCCGGATATCGTCTTGGGGAACTACGCCAGGGGATTCATGGTGCAGGACACCCTGCCGCCATCCTGGGATCTGCACACACCGCTGATCTTCCTGGAGAATGTAACCCGTTGAGACCCCTTCCCGGGCCACTCGAGGAAAAAATGGGTTTTCCTTTAAATTAATTCTATTTTTGGCTCACTGACTTCATGTATCCATCCTTAACACCCTTGCTCCGAGCCATCTCAAATGGAGATGAGCATGCATTCCGCCAGGTGATGCACCGGGTCGGGGACCGTATGTACCAGTTTGCCCTGGGGATCGTCAAAACGCCGCAGGATGCCGAAGAAATCGTCTCGGATGTTTTCCTGAAGATATGGCACCTGCGGAAGCAATTGCCGGAAAGTGAGCAGTTCCCCTTTTACCTCTACCGGGCCGTGAAGCACACTTCGCTGAACTACCTGAAAAAGAAGACCCGAAAAAAAGAAGTCGAGGCTGCCTATACCCTGCAGGCAGTGCCCTATCTTTCCCGTACCCCGGAAGAGATGGTCATCAGCAAAGAAAACCTGCTCCAGATCAACCAGGCCATCAACGCCCTGCCCCTCCGCTGCCGCCAGGTCTTTATCCTGGTCAAAGAAGACCGCCTGAGCTACCGGCAGGTGGCCGAGCTGCTGGATATTTCCACGGCCACGGTCAATGCCCAGATGACCATCGCCGTCAAAAAGATCTGGCATTCCCTGGATGCCGCCCTGCAGGAATCACCCTCCTGATTTTTTTTCTTTTCCTTTAATTGTCTTTCCCTGCCCGGCTGTCTTCATAAAGGAGGACCCACCCCTGACCCGCAGGTGTCCGTTAGCTGATCAGCCATGACCGACCGGATAGGAGAGCTTCTTGCCAAATATTGGACCGACCGCATCACACCGGAAGAAAAAACCGAGCTGGAGCGCCTGCTGCTCGAGCACCCCGACAACTGGCTGAAGACCGGCCTGATGCAGCAGATCGACTGGGAACTGACGCCGCTTCTTCCGGAGAAGCGCCTCAGCCGCCTCACAGACAAGATACTGGGGGACCTGCGCCACGGCGATAAGGACAAGGGGCCTGGCGAAAGCCTGCCGCTGCGGGCCGCCGCCTCCTCACCCTACCGGCGCTGGCTGCCTGCCGCTGCCGCCGCGGCGCTGATCATCGCCGCGGGCATCATCACCCTGGTCAGGCAGAAAGCCGATGTAGACGATGGGCAGCGCTGGCAGCAGGTCACCACGGCCAAGGGGATGAAGACCTCGCTGCGGCTGGCCGACGGGTCGGCGCTCTGGCTCAACGCCGGCAGCAGCCTTCGGTACCCCGGAAATATCCGGGAGGCCCCCCGGGAGGTCTTTCTGAAAGGAGAGGCCTATGTCGAGGTACAGCACCAGCCCTCCAGACCTTTCGTGATTCATACCCGGGACATGGAAATCAGGGTCCAGGGCTCAGCGCTGAATGTGCGGGCGTACGAAGACGAGCCCTATGCAGTGACCTCCCTGCTATCCGGGACCGCAGAGGTTAAGGTGAGCCACAGAACGCAGCAGATATACCTCAAGCCCGGTCAACAGGTCATCGTCAGGCAGACGAAGGCTCGTCCGGCGGCGCCGGATTCCGCCGCCCAGGATGTGACGCTGAAGCCGCTGCGGCGGACGGGAGATTCGCTGGTCCCGGAAACGGCCTGGACAAACAATATCCTGTTTTTCGAAAATGCAACCCTGGCTGAGCTGACCCCTCGCCTGGAGCGCTGGTATGGCATGGATATCCTCATCCAGGATACGGCGCTCGCGCAACAGCGCTTCAGCGGCCGCGCGGACAACCTGTCCCTGGACCAGCTGCTGCACAACCTGCAAAGGATCCGACCATTCACTTACCATATTCATGACAAGCAAGTAATCATTCCATGACACCAACCCAGCTCTTATGCATGATTTCCGGCCGCGCCGGGATGCACCGGCGGCCGGCCAGCACCGGCCGGAAAAGCGGCCACGCTTCTGTACGGCGGCTCCTGCCACTTCTATTCCTTTGCCTGCTGGCCATGCCGGGATCGGCCATGCCTTCCGACCCCGGTCAACCCGGCGGGAAGGCTGAGCGCGCGTATTGCATCCGCCTGTTGCAGCGCGTGGCCGATCCCGTGCTGCAGGCCCTGAGCCGGGGCAGACTCAAGCAGGACATGCCTGTGGAGGCCCGGCCGGGCCTGGAAAAGGACCGGGCCCGCTATACCTACCTGGAGGCCTTCGGACGGCTGCTGGCCGGCATGGCTCCCTGGCTGGCGCTGGGACCCGACAGCAGCGCGGAAGGGAAGCTGCGCGCCCATTACATCGACCTTTCCCTGGCCTGCATCAGGAAAGCCGTCGATCCCCGTTCCCCGGACTATATGAATTTCCGCGAAGGCGGACAGCCCCTGGTGGACGCCGCCTTTCTGGCCCAGGCCCTGCTGCGGGCACCGCACCAGCTCTGGGACCGGCTGGATACCCCTACCCAGGGCATGCTGCTGCAGGCATTAAAGGCCACCCGGAAGATCACCCCGGGGTACAACAACTGGCTGCTGTTCAGTGCCATGATCGAGGCGGCGTTGCTGCGGTTTGAGGATTATGGAGACCAGATGCGCATCGACTATGCGCTGCGGGAGATGATGCGCTGGTACAAAGGGGACGGCGTCTACGGCGACGGCCCGGAGTTCCACTGGGATTATTACAACAGCTTTGTCATCCAGCCCATGATGCTGGACGTCCTTCAGGTGCTCCGGGAGAAGGGATATCCGGTGGACAGGCAGTGGGCCCTCGTTTTGACCCGGGCCCAGCGCTACGCGGTCATCCAGGAGCGGCTGATTTCGCCCGACGCGACCTACCCCCTGATCGGGCGCTCCCTGGCGTATCGCTGCGGCGCCTTTCAGCTGCTGTCCCAGCTGGCCTGGAGGCAGCAGTTGCCGCCTTCCTTACCGGAGGGGCAGGTGCGTTATGCCTTGTACAGTGTGATCCGCAGGACCATGGACGCCCCGGGGACCTTCGACGCCGAGGGCTGGCTGCGGATCGGGGTGTCGGGGCATCAACCCGGCATTGGCGAAGGGTATATTTCGACGGGCAGCCTGTACCTGTGCAGTGCCGCATGGCTCATCCTGGGCCTGTCGCCGGAGGACAACTTCTGGACCACCGCGGACCGGGATTGGACAGAGAAAAAAGCCTGGTCAGGCCAGGCAGTCCCCATAGATCATGCCCTGGCGCCCTGAAACAACAGGCCGGGATATCCGGCCTTCAAAAATCCCTGGGCTGAACCTCCTATTGCCATACGGTGGCAATGGGCTTTTCTTGGGCCGGCCCGGCAGGAGGCAACCCGTACATGGCTTCGATGGTGCGCAGCACATTGTAGTGGTTGATGGAATCCGCATATTGTCCCGGACGGACCATTTCTCCCACAAATAGGGTAGGGATGTGGTTCTGGGGCGTAAAATTATCTTCATCGTACGTGACGATCAGCAAACTGTTGTGGGTCTTGGCCCATTCGGCATAAGCCGAGATATGGTCCTTCAGCCAGTCATCGGCCTTTTTGATGATGAGGCTGTCGCCGCCATTGTTGTGCATATCGTTGTCCTGGTTAGGGATCACAAAGCACACCGTAGGAAGTTGGTTGAAATCATGGGGAAACTCGCTCATGGGCAGGCTGATGCTGTCGGAATAATTGTTTTCGCCGGTGCCGATCCAGTTGACCCAGGGCGCATGCTTGCGCGCATACAGGTAGCCGCCCGTCAGGGTGCTCCGCATGTAGCTGCAACCCGGAAAGCCCCCGTAGGGCATGGTCTCCGCATAACCCTTGAAACTAAGCCCGGCCTGGATGAGGGAGGCGCCCAGGTTGGGCGTATGGTAGGGTGTCTCCGGCAACAGGCAGTGGTCGTCGGTAACGCCCTGCAGTTCTCCCGAATAGAGGGCGATGTAATTCGGCTGGCTGGGATGCACCACCCCGTGCGCATTGGTGAAAAGGGCTCCCTCGGCCCCCAGCTGATTGATATATGGTGCCAGGGAGGAGCCGATGATCTCTCCGAATCCGTGGTTCTCTTCAATGACCACGACGATATGATCGGGCTTCGGCAGGGTGCCGGAAGGCTGGGCGCATCCCGCATACAGAAAGGCAGACAGGAGCAGGGGAAAATATTTCT
>CBINPH010000072.1:0-10841 GCA_966252445.1 uncultured Chitinophagaceae bacterium
TATGGCCCTCGCTGGCCGCCGCCCTCATCACGGGCACGCTCATCCTCGGCGCTTTCATGGCGCTCACGCTGCTCAGGGACAGGGAGGAATTCAGCAAGCTTCCGGTGATCGGCCGTTTCCTCGCGCGCGGAACCCGCTGAACAGGGCCGGCTTTTTTCGGACGGCCCGCTCAGGCGGCGGGACGGACGAAGGGGTTATGCGCTTTCTCATGGCCGATGGTGGTGACCGGCCCATGGCCGGGATAGACGGTTACTGCATCCGGCAGGGCATATATCCGCTCCCGTATTGACCGTTCCAGGGCAAGGGCGTCGCCCCCGGGAAGGTCGCTGCGACCCACACTTTCCCGGAACAGGACGTCGCCGCCGATCAGGAAGCCCTGGCGGGCATGATAAAAACATACGCTGCCCGGCGAATGCCCGGGCGCCAGGATGACCTCCAGCAGGTCCCCGTCCCAGGAGATGCTGTCCCCGTCCTGCAGATAGCCCGCCGGAGGAGGGGACGGGTCAAAGGGGAGGTTGAACATCAGGGCGGCGGCGGCAGCCCCCTCCATAACGGGCTGCTCCAGCGCATGGTACCAGGGCTTCAGGCCGAAAGTCCTCTCGATCAGGCTGTTGCCGAACACATGATCGAAATGGGCATGGGTATTGAGCAGCCGGACAGGTTTCAGCCCGCCGCTGCTGATGGCATCCAGCAGTTCATTTTGTTCGTTTGTAAAATAACAACCCGGATCTATAATGAAACAGTCCCTGTTTTCGTTAATGAGCAGGTAAGTATTCTCCTGGAGGGGATTGACTGTGAAGGACCTGATTTCGACCATGATTTGACTATTTTGAGTACCTTTAGTTTCCAAAAATACGGGATAACCAATACTTTCTTTATGACCCTGACCTTCCGACGCCTCTTGTTGTCAGGCTGCTTTCTCGGAACGGCCCTAGGCGCTTTCGCCCAGACCAATTCCGTGGAATTCGGCCGGAGCCGGATTCAGCACCGGCAGTTTCACTGGCGGAGCCTGCAGACGACGAATTTCAACACGTATTTCAGTGAGGGCGGGTTGCAGCTCGGGAAATATGTGGCCCAGGCGGCGGAGGAAGAGCTTCCCAAGATCGAGCGTTTCATGGACTACGGCCTCCGGCGCAGGCTGAACATCGTGATCTACAATAATTTCGGGGACATGAAGCAGTCCAACATCGGCATCGGTGTGGACTGGCAGAACACCGGGGGGGTCACCAAGCTCGTGGGCAACAAGATGATCGTCTATTTCGACGGCGACCACAACAAAATGCTCAGGCAGATCCGGGAAGGCATCGCGCGGGTGATCCTGGAGAACATGCTCTTTGGCGATGATGTAGGCGAGTTCGCGGGTAATGCGGTCCTGCTGAACCTGCCCAAATGGTTTACGGACGGCTTCGTCGCCTATGTGGCGCAAACCTGGAACGCAGACCTGGACAACGAGCTCAAGCAGCTGCTGAGGACAGGACGCTATGCCAAGTTCAATCAGCTGGCGATGGACCACCCGACCTTGGCCGGCCATGCCTTCTGGTTCTATATCGAACAGAAATACGGGCGGGACGCCACCTCCTACCTGCTGTATATTTCCCGCATCGACCGCAGCATCAAAAGGGCCTCCAAGCAGACCCTGCATCAGAACTTCAAAGATGTGCTGCGTGACTTCATGGTCTTTAACTGGCGGCGGTACCAGGACGACAACCGGCGTCGGCGGCAGTCCACCACGGGCAGCGTCGTCACCACCGTGTCTAACCTCCGCTCCGATCATTACAACATCCATCCCAACCCGAGGAACCGCAATTACGCCATGGTGGAGTTCAAGCACGGCATTTACAGTGTGCTGCTGTACCAGGGGTATGCCAAGCCCACGGTTATCCTCAAGCATGGCGTGCGCCAGCTGCGCAGCCAGGTGAACCCCGACTATCCCCGCGTGGCCTGGGACCCCAAGGGGAACCGCCTGGCCGTGATCTTCGAAGAAAAGGGACGCCCGCGGCTGATGCTGTATGACCTGGTCGGCAGGACCAAGACCTACCTGGACCTGCCCAAGGACCTGCAGACCATCAACGGTTTCCAATACCTGCTGGAGCCCAATACCCTGCTGATGTCGGCCGTGAAGAACGGACGCTCCGACCTTTTTACCTACAACATCAGCACCTTTGCGCTGACGCAGCTGACCAACGATGTCTACGATGACCTGGACCCCTCCTTCGTGAGCTTCCCCGGGCGCAGCGGCATCATCTTCAGCTCCAACCGCCCCGCCCCGGAGGCGCCAGACGCCGATACGGTCCTGCCCCACGACAACTACAATGTATTCCTGCTGTACAACTGGGATCAGCCGGTGCACCGGCAGATCTCCCGGCTCACCGACCTGGAGCGGGGCAATGCCCGCTTCCCCATGCAATACGGAGAGACCAACTATACCTTCGTCGGGGATCAGAACGGCATCGCCAACCGCTACGTAGGCTCCTTCATCGCGCAGAATGCCGGGATCGACACGCTGTATTACGTCGGCGCCGACATCCTGCACAACCCGGAGCCGGAAGACCTGGACTCCCTGCTGATGGCTTACGGCAGCAACCAGCCGGACTCTGTCAAGACCTACCAGATCACCAACGACTCCACGTATGTGTTTCCCCTCACCAATTACGCGGACGGCATCAGCGAGTCCTACAGCTCCGGGGACCAGCGGGTGGTGTCGGAAACGGCCCGCAGGGGCGATTTTTCCCGTACCTACGAGCTGAAAGTCGACGAAAAGACCCTGCGGCGGCGCAATGTAAGCACCCCCCTGACCAC
Source organism: uncultured Chitinophagaceae bacterium (assembly GCA_966252445.1). Lineage (GTDB taxonomy): Bacteria > Bacteroidota > Bacteroidia > Chitinophagales > Chitinophagaceae > CBINPH01. The sequence goes on from CBINPH010000072.1 coordinate 2,800, forward strand.
CTTCCGCCGCTACGAGCTTCACCAGGACAGCGTGGCCCGCGGCTTGCCGATGTACTACCAGCAAAAGGACACCGCCAAGGCTTCCGACAGCTATTTTCAGAGTGAGTTTGGTTATACGCCCCCGGACACCACCAAGCTGCTCAGCCAGCAACTCGCCCAGCAGGCGCCGGAGCGCCTCCCGGTGCTGCAAAACGCCAAGCTGTTTCCCTATCACCTGAAATTTTCCTCGGATTACCTGGTGGCCCAGGTCGACAACTCCGTGCTCATCGACAGGTACCAGCCCTTTACCGGGGGTGGCGGGCCTATATACCTGCAGCAGCCCCTCAACGGGCTGATACAGGTCGGCGTCAGCGACCTGTTTGAGGACATCAAGTTCACGGGCGGCTTCCGTTTCCCGTCGGACTTCAACGGCAGCGAATATTATTTCGCTTACCAGAACCTCCGGCATTACATCGACTGGAAAGGGCTTTATTACCGCAAGGTGGTGCGGCAGGGCTATACCGATGGGAACGGCAATCCCCTGCCTTATGAGAGCAAGACCAAGACCAACCTTTTCCAGGTGACGGCCGGTATCCCCATCGATGCGGTACGCACCATCCGCGCGACGCTGGGTTACCGCACGGACAGGAACGTCATGCTGGCGAACGCCATCGAAGTGCTGCCCAAAACCCCTTACGATTATGAAGATCGTTTCGGGGTGCTGCGTGTGGAATACATTTACGACAACACCATCAATCCCGCCACCAATATCTGGAACGGCCTGCGGTGGAAAGCCTATATAGAAATGTTTCCCCAGCTGAACAAGGCCAGTGGCTACGAAAAGGGGTTCACCTTCAATACCGGGGCTGACGTACGGTATTACCTGCCCATTTACAAGAATTTCATATGGGCCACCCGTTTCGCCGCCGACTTCTCCTGGGGAACCCGCAAGCTGTTGTATTATCTGGGCGGCGTCGACAACTGGCTGGCGCCCAAGTACAACAACAATACGCCCGTGGACCAGACTGCCAACTATGCATACCAGACCCTGGCCGTCAACCTGAGGGGGTATGACCAGAACATCAAGAACGGGAACAACGTGATGCTGCTGAACACGGAGCTGCGCCTGCCGGTCTTTTCCACGTTCATCGAGCAGCCCATCAATTCCGATTTTATCCGCAACTTCGAGATCACCTCCTTCGCCGATCTCGGCACTGCCTGGCATGAGAAGCTGTCCCTGAAGAACAACAGCTACCTGACCTATGTGAATGAGACCCAGAACGTGTTCGTGCAGATCAAGAACAACAACCTCGGTCCCTTCGTGGGCGGCTATGGCTTCGGGGCGCGTACGACCATCGCAGGCTATTTCCTGAGGGTTGACGCGGCCTGGCCCATGAATGGCTTCTTTGCCGGCAAGCCAAAGTGGTATTTCGCGCTAGGGGTGGACTTCTGAGTCTGCTGCCGGCCGGGGGCGCCTGGAGACGATGATCCAGGCGTTGGCTACCTTTCTTTCCCGCCCGTCGGAAGGACGGTTGCGCACCTGCCAGCGCCCGCTGGCGGGATCCCTGGAGACCAAGGTAGTGGAGCCGCCGCCGTCCAGATTAATGGCTTTACGGGCGCCCAGGTCCTTGCACAGCTGCGCCAGCTCCTCCAGCGGCATGCCGTTGGCATACGCCGGCTGCCGGCCGTCGACCACCACCAGGAACAGCCTGCGCCTGCCCCCTATGCCCAAGGCTGTACGGGGATGCCGGGTCGTGTCAAAGGTGGTGACCGGCTGTGGGATGACACGCCCCCTGTCGAGCAGGAGCTGGTATCCACCCAGGGCCTCGTCCAGCTTATCTTTAACGGCTGCATAGCGGACGGCGTCCCCCACCGTGAGACGGCCGCTCCGGAGCACTCCGGCAAAACCTCTTTGGGGGCGGACGGTATCGCGAAGCGCCCGCCCTTCTTTATAGACCATCTGCTGGGGTACCCCGCTGCGCAAGTCGAAAAAATCAGCATTGACGCCAGCCAGGACGCGGTGCCCCTTGCGGTCTTCCCAGCGCATCTGCTCCATCACCGTCTGCCGGCAGAAAGTATCCTTGTTGAACGGCGTGGTGGCCTCCAGAGCCAGGCCCCTGCCCAGGCGGGCTTCCAGGATATATACGGCCATGGGCCGCCCGGCTTTGTTCAGGTAACTCAGGTGTATCTCGCGCAACCCCCTGTCCAGCTGGATAACGCTGTCGCTGATCAGCCGGCTCATGATCGCCGGATCAGGGCGCAGTGCCTGGCCCCGGCCCTTCAGGGCAGGGCAGCACAGCAACAGCAACACAGGGAACAGCAAAGATCGGCGCGGCGGCATGGTGGCTGGGTTTGGAAGCAAAAATGCAAAATCGGCCGCAGCTGTCCCTGAATTTTTTTGTGTTTCTCCAAAAAAAGCGGTCTTTATTGCCGAATCGTCAAATTTTCGGCGGCGATGGGGTAAAAGTACGCCATGCCGTCCCCTCATGATAAGACCCCTCATCGACCATGGAAAGATACGATCAATACGGCAGGGAGGAATTCATCCAGGACGCGTCCTTTCAGCAGTGGGTCCTCCGGCCCACGCCGGAGAGCGAGGCTTTCTGGAAAGCGTGGCTGGAGCGCCATCCTCATCAAGGGGAGGAGATACGGGAGGCTGCGGCGTTCATCCGCTCGCTGCAGTTCAAGGCATTCCTCCCGGGGCCCGCGGAGATTGAGCAGTCCTGGGAGCGTCACTGGCAGCATATACAGTCCGGGACGAGGCGCAGGCTTGCCGGAGCGCGGCACCGCCGTCGTTATGGGTGGGCAGCGGCAGCCGTTGTCGCCGTCGCGCTGGTGGGCTGGTGGACCTTCGGCAGGCCAGGGCAGCTGCAGGATATCCGCCTCGCCACCGGCACCGGAGAGAACAGGACCGTGGTGCTGCCGGACAGCACGGTGATCATCCTCAACCAGCGATCCGGGTTGCATTACAGCCGCCACTGGGATCTCGCGCAGCGGCGGGAAGTATGGCTCAACGGAGAGGCTTTTTTCAATGTCCGCCAGAACGGTGCGGGCACCAAGCCCTTCGTGGTGCACACCGCCGGCCTGGATGTAGAAGTGCTGGGCACCCAGTTCAACGTCAAAAATGCCGCGGGCTTCACCAACGTGTCGCTAAACCGCGGACGGATACGGGTGAACCTCACCGACACGGCGCAGAAACCCGTCTACCTGAAGCCAGGAGAACTGCTGCGATACACCCCTTCGGACCACCGCCTGACCAAAAAGCAAATCCTGCCTGAGCTGTATGCATCATGGAAGGAAGAAAAGATATCGCTGGACAAGGTACCTCTGCTGCAGATCGCGCAGATGATCGAAGACATCTACGGCGACAGCGTACGCATCACCAGCCCTGTCCTGGCCAAGAGCGCCATTTCGGGGACCCTGCAGGTCCGGGATGAAGACGCCCTGCTGGAAACGCTGGCCTTCGCCCTCAACATCGAGATCAGAAAAGAACCCCATCTGCTCATATTTACCCCCCGATTATTATCCACACCTTAAAACGCACCAAATGAAACGACCGCTATCCATCTTAGCCATGGCAGGCGCCCTCATCACGGGTTTCCTTTTCGCGGGCGGCTACGGGGCCGCCGCGCAAACCCTGCTGGCCTCAAACAAGCAGGAGACCAAGGGAAGCGCAGCACTGAGCACCGGCCGTGTCACGCTGGGGGCCCTGCTGAGCGCCCTGGAAGAGACGCACGGTGTCGGCTTTCTGTGCCAGTCCGGACTGCTGTCCCTGAAACTGAATGCACAGCCTGCCGACTTCAATGGCAGGCATTTCGACCGGAAGCTGGCCGACATGCTCAGGACCTACGGCCTGCGCATGAAAGCGGTGACCACCAAACAATACGCCATTTCCCCCGCGGCTACAGAGCAGCTGCAGGGTCCGCTGCCCTATCGCACGCCCGACGGCGGCGCGGGCAATGCGCCGGCCGCGCTGGCCGCCCTGGGGCACGAGGCCCCGTCGCCGGGTAGCCTGGCCGCCCGGGTGTCCCTGTACCAGCACCGGGTTAGCGGGAGGGTCTCCGATGCCGGCGACGGCCATGTCCTGACCGGCGTTACGGTGGCCCTCAAAGGCTCCGTCATCGGCACCGTTACGGACGCTGACGGGCGTTATTCCCTGGACCTGCCGGATGGCAACGGCACCCTGGTGTTCACCTACGTGGGCTATGTCGAAAAGGAAGTGCCCGTCAACGGGGAGCACGCGCTGGACGTCTCCCTGGAGGCCAATGTGACCGGGCTGAGCCAGGTCGTCGTCGTGGGGTACGGCACCCAGAAGAAGGTCAACCTCACCGGCGCCGTCTCGCAGATCGACTCCAAGATGCTGCAGGACCGCCCCGTCGCCAACGTGAGCCAGGCCCTCCAGGGCCTCATCCCCAACCTCAGTGTCAATTTCAACGATGGCCGCCCGGGCTCGAAGGGGAAGATCAACATCCGGGGCTATACATCCATCAACGGCGGCACGCCCCTGGTCCTCATCGACGGGGTACCGGGAGACATCAACCTGCTCAACCCTTCCGACGTGGCCACCATCAGCGTGCTGAAGGACGCTTCTTCGGCAGCCATCTACGGCGCCCGCGCAGCCTACGGGGTGATCCTGATCACCACCCGCCAGGGGCAGGCCGGCAAACTGCAGGTCAGCTACAGCAACAACTTCTCGATCAGCAAGCCCACCACCAGCCATGAGTTTATGACGGACGGCTATTCGACGGCCAAGCTGATCGACGAAGCCTTCCAGATATCGCAGGGCAACGACTATACCGGGTATACGGACGAAGACTATGCAGAGCTGAAAAAGCGGCAAACGGATCATTCCCTGCCTTCGGTGGTGGTGCAGAACCGCAATGGGCGTGACCAATACGTATGGTATGGCAACACCGACTGGTGGCATTACTTCTTCCGGGAGTCGCAGCCCTCCATGAGCCATACCCTGCGCTTTTCCGGCGGTACCGACAAAGTGGATTTCGTGCTTTCCGGCCGGTATTACCAGCAGCTGGGTCTCATGCAGATGAACCGCGACAAATACACGGCGTACAACATGAGGGGCAAAATCAACGCCCACATCACCCCCTGGCTGACCATCAGCAACAATATCCAGTTCAGCTCCAACACCTACAATTATCCGGGCTCCGGCTCGCGGGGGGACATCAACACCTCCTTCGTGTACCTCGGTGTGCATATGCTGCCTTCGTACGTGCCGGTCAACCCCGACGGCACCTTCACCTACCGCAGCCAGCTGAACAACTACGGCATGGCCGACGGCCGCAACCTGGAGCTGCAATACGGGAAGGCCAAATCTCAGGAGAAGGAGTTTGACCTGACCAACACGGTGAGCGTGACGCTGCAGCCCCTGCCCGACCTCAGCATCGTGGGCAGCTACAGCTATGACCTCAACCCGTATTCCAACTTCCACCGCAACACCGTAAACCCCTGGTCCATTTATCCGGGGCAGATCGATTACGTCGGCAACGACTATTACAACGAGTCCTCCAGCACGGACCAGTATCATGTAGTCAATGCCTATGCCACTTACGGCAAGACCCTGGGGGCCCACTCCTTCAAGATCATGGGCGGTTACAACCAGGAGCTGAAAAAATACCATACCATCAGCGGCAGCGCCAACAACCTGCTGAGCGAGGACCTCAACTCCCTCGATCTGGGCACCAGCGGCCAGGTCACGGGCAGCAATTCCGTAGAATGGGCGCTGCTCGGCTTTTTCGGGAGGATCAACTACGCCTACCGCGATAAATACCTGCTGGAGCTGGATGGACGCTACGACGGCACCAGCCATTTTCCCAGCGGCAGCCGCTTTGGTTTCTTCCCCTCGGTATCCGCCGGCTGGCGCATCAGCGAGGAACCCTTCTTCGAAGGGCTGAAGGGTGTGGTCTCCGAGCTGAAGCTGCGCGGCTCCTACGGGTCGCTGGGCAACCAGTACCTCAGCACAAATCTGCGCAGCAGCAACTACCCCTATATCCCGGTGATGGGCAACGGCCTCTCGAACTGGCTGATGGACGGCAACAAGTCCCAGTACCTCCAGGTAGGCAGCCCCGTCACACCCCAGCTGACCTGGGAACGGACCACTTCCCTCGATGGGGGTGTCGACGTCGGCTTCCTGGACAACCGGCTCAGCCTGACCTTCGACTGGTATGACCGCAAGACCCTGGACATGCTCGTCGCCGGCAAGACGCTGCCTGCCGTTTTTGGTGCGTCTTCGCCCAAGGAAAATGCGGGCAACCTAGACACCAAGGGCTGGGACCTCTCCGTACAGTGGGGGGATCACCGCAGCATCGCGGGCAAGGCTTTCAGCTACAATGTCGGGCTGGTGCTTTCCGACTTCAAGTCGCACATCACCAAATTTGACAACCCCTCGAAGCTGCTCAACAACAACTACGTGGGCAAGCGCATCGGTGACATCTGGGGGTATACCGTGGACGGGTACTTTCAGTCTGACGAGGAGGCCCAGAAGTACGACGTCAACCAGGACTATGTCAACAGCAAGCGCGTATCCTCCCCCGGCGCCGCCCACAACCTTCAGGCCGGCGACATGAAGTTCGTGGACCTCAACGGGGACAAGGTGATCAACAACGGCAAGAATACGCTGGATGACCACGGCGACCTGAAGATCATCGGCAACGCCCTGCCCCGGTATACCTTCGGGGTGAACGGCAACGCCAGCTGGAACGGCTTCGACATCACTGTCTTCTTCCAGGGTGTAGGGCACCAGGACTGGTATCCCGGGAACGAGACCTATTTCTTCTGGGGGGTTTACGGGCGCCCCTACTATTCCTTCATCCCCAAGAATTTCCAGGAAAAGATATGGAGCCCGGAAAACCCGAACGCCTATTTCCCCAAGCTGAGGGGCTACGTGGCCCTGAACGGCAACGCCGAACTGACGGTGGCCAACACCAAGTATATCCAGAACATCGCCTATGTGCGCCTGAAAAACCTAAGCATAGGCTACAGCCTGCCGGCCTCGCTGCTGGGGCGCTGGAAGATCGAGAAACTGCGGATATACGTCAGCGGGGAGAACATCTTCACGAAGACGGGGCTGGATAGCAAATACGTGGACCCCGAACAGGTGTCGGCCGACCCCAACGGCAGCCAGGGAGACAACAACGCCCGGAACTATCCTTTTTTCAAAAACTATTCCTGCGGGCTGGACATCACCTTATAACGGAATTTAAACGACAATCTGATGAAAAAAGTCCTGATCATAGCCGCGGCGGCCCTCCTGGGGCTGACTTCCTGCCAGAACTTCCTGGACCGGGAGCCCCTCTCCCAGCTGTCGCCGAACAGCAGCTTCAGCAGCCAGAGCCAGCTGAGGCTTTATACCAACTCGTTCTACGAACCGCTGCTGCCCTCCGGCGTCAGCCTGTATAACGAGCGGGTGGACAACATTATTACCACCGACCTGGCCGACGAAGTCACGGGTGACCGCACCATACCGGTCTCCGGCGGGGGCTGGAGCTGGGGAGCGCTGCGGAACATCAATTTCTTCCTGCAGAACTATGGCAAAGGCAACCTGCCGGACAACCAGACCGCTCCCTATGTGGGCGTGGCACGCTTCTTCCGCGCCTACTTTTATTTCGGCATGGTGAAACGCTTCGGCGACGTGCCCTGGTATTCCACCTCCATCGAGGCCGACGACTCCGCCCTGCTCACCAAGCCCCGCGATTCGCGGGCGCTGGTGATGGACTCGGTCATCGCCGACCTGGATTATGCCATCGCCAACCTCCCGACCGGCAAAGAGGTCAGCCAGGTCACCAAGTGGACCGCGCTGGCCTTCAAGTCCCGGGTATGCCTGTACGAAGGTACCTGGCGAAAGTACCATGCCGGTGACATCTTCGGAAAGGATATCAACGGACAGGCCCTCACCGGGGCAGACGACCTCCTGCAACAGGCCGCGGACGCCGCCGACGCGCTCATCAGCAGCGGTCAGTACAGCCTGTATACCAGCACCCCGGACAAGGCCTACCAGGAGCTGTTCACCTCCACCGACCCCCGCAGCACAGAAGTGATTCTGGCGC
>CBINPH010000073.1:0-10759 GCA_966252445.1 uncultured Chitinophagaceae bacterium
TTCCCACAATATTTCATTGAGGCTGAAGAATTTTCAACCTTGTCCGCCTTATCCTGCAAAAGGATGCGACGCCCTGCCCGCCAACCCGGTGCGCGCGCAAAACACATGGCCGCTGAGCGGGTAGCGGGCGCGCTGTTCGGCAGACATTCCCTTCCAGGCCGTAGTGATGTACAGGGTGCGCATATCCGCCCCGCCGAAGGTGCAGGACGTCACCTGGGGCACAGGCAGCTCGATCCGTTCCAGCAGCTGCCCGCTGCGGGGGTCCCAGCAGCAGACGGCGAAGCCATCCCAGTGGGCGACCCAGAGGCGATCCGCCTCGTCGATGGCCATCCCGTCGGGGAAACCCAGCTCTTCGGGCACCTGGACGGCGTTGCCCAGGAAGCGTATGCTGCCGCTGCGGTCGTCGTAGGCATATTCCGCAATGCAGCGGGTCGGGGAGTCAATGTAGTACATGCGGCTGCGGTCCGCCGTCCAGGCCAGGCCATTGGATACGGACCTGCGCTCCAGTACGGGGCGGAGCTCCCCGCCGGGGAGTATGCAGTACAGGCGTCCCGCATGCGGGGTCTCTTCCAGGCTCATGGTGCCCAGCCAGAACCGGCCGGCAGGGTCGCACTTGCCGTCGTTGCTGCGATTGCCGGCGGGCTCCCCCGCCAGGCTGAGCCACGGAGCCATGGCTCCCGTCTCCGGGTCGAAACGCCGCACTTCCCCCTCGAGGGCGAGCAGCATGCCGCCGGAGGACGCCGCGACCACGGTGCCCGGGCGGGAAGGCAGGGCCCAGCTCTGGTGGCTCATGTCCCCTGGATCGATCCGGTGCAGCTGCCGGCCTTCGATGTCAATAAAATACAGTTTCTGCTCCTGGGGGTGCCAGAAAGCGCCTTCGCCCAGGCGACAGGAGCATGCATAAAAGAGCTTGGCCTGCATCAGTATGTCTTTGCGGGTACAGGGCTTAAAGATAGGCGGCAAGGCGCAGAAGGCCAAGCCTCTCCTACGGGTCCGCGGCGGGCGGCACGGTGGGCCGGCGCAGGGGCCGGGGGCCGAACAAGCGGCGGGTGAGCGGCATGATGCCCGCCAGGCCGAAGAGCAGGAGGTCGCCGAGGCCCGGGCTCGTCAGCAGGCCCAGGGCCCAGCAGAACACCATCCAGGCCGGTATGGCCAGGATGCGGGCATAGGCCAGCCTGCGTTCCTGGCGGTCCTCCAGCCCCTGTGCCATGCCGGGGCTGTGCAGGATATGGCGCATGCACCAGAAATTCATCAGGCCGGCCAGCAGCACGTTCAGGGTATACAGGGTGGTGGCGGCAGCGAGGTTGCCGTATACCCCGAAGACGCTGGTCGAAAAAGGCAGCAGCACGATGAACAGGAGAAAAAAAAGGTTCAGCCAGAGCAGGCGCTGGTCACCGCGACGAACATGGCCGAACATCTTGTGGTGCAGCACCCAGAAGCCGCCGATCACGAAAAAACTGATGATGAAGCCAAAGAGCTCCGGCAGCCGCTCCCCCAGCAGGGACAGCAGCAGGCGGTTGCTCATATCCTCCCGGAAAGGGATGCGGATGTCGATGATGAGCAGGGTGATGGCGATGGCAAACACCGCGTCGGAGAACAGGATCAGGCGTTCCAGCCCGGCATCCTTATGGTCAGCTTGGTTCATCTTTACAGCAAACAGATCATCGTAGCGCCGGCTATCCCGGCATCCTTATGGTGGTCTGCGTTCCCCGGGTCCGGGGCCCGCCGCAACAACCGGTTCAGCGCAGTCCTTCCCGCAACGTTTCGAGCATGCGGCGGTCGAGGCGGTGTCCTTTATAGGACTCGTAGGTCACATCCCCGCGGCCGCTGTCCAGGACGCCGAAAGAGCCCCGCAGGTTCCACAGGGACCAGCCCCAGCCGCGGGCTTTCCACAGGGAGAGCTGGTCGCGCATGAAGGCCAGGGTCACCCCGTGGGGCGTCCGGTTGTAGACCCCCCATTCGCCCACATGGACCGGCACGCCGCGGCGGTTCAGGTCGTCCCAGGGCTGAAAATGCTTCTCCAGCCTGGCCCGGTCCCAGCGGTTGTTGTCGGAGAGCTGCAGGGGCCAGGTCGGTTCGGGCCAGCGGCTGTTGTCGCCTACCCAGCTGGCCTTGTAATGGGTCAGCTGCATAGGCACGTAACCGTGGGTGCTCTGAAAAATTTCTGGATCTCCCGCCAGCGCCTGGATGGGGATATTGCCATACTCGAAGCCGTCAACCACAATGCGGCGGCCGGGGTCGATCGCCCGGACGGCAGCTGTCAGCTGCCGGATGACGGCCAGGTATTTTTCCCTGGATACCGAGGAAGGGGGTTCGTTGATGAGGTCGAAGCTGAGCTGGGTAGAGGGCACCCCTTTGTACCGGCTGGCGATGTAGGTCCAGTGGTGCGCCGCTGCCGCCAGCGCCTGTCGCTGACCTTCCTCGGGACCGGTGAAGAGCTGCAGGGGCTCGGCTTCGGTGTTGTTCACGCAGTATCCCGGGATGCGGTGCAGGTTCAGGTTGATGTGGATGCGATAGCTGCGGCCATAGTCCAGCAGGCGGTCTATATGCGCGAAGGCGGCCTCGTCGATGCGGAGCCACTGGTCCAGGGCGGGCCGGCTCCAGTTCCAATAGCTCATGGGGATGCGGGCGAAGCTGAAACCCCATTCGGCCATGATCTCAAAGTCCTGTTCCCGGAAAGGCTGCGGGCCGCGGCCGGAGAAGAATTCCAGCAGGTTAAACCCGTACCAGCGCGGATTGGTGGCCGGGGGAGCGCCGACGGCGCCCAGTGCCCGCGGCAGGGCGAGGCCCGCCAGCGCGGCCGTCGCCCCCTGTGACAAAAAGCGTCTCCTGTCCATGGCAAGTATTTTTTGGTGGATGAGCGCTGCGCCTGCGCTGCGGCCCCTGCAAATGTAGCCTGCGCCCGGTTCCCATGCAAGCGTCTGCGTCCGCAGGGGGCCGGTCGCCGGCCTAGCTGCGCAGCAGCAGCTGCGCCAGCTGCTGCCCCACCGCGCTGCCCAGGGCCACCCCCATGCCGCCCAGGCCCACGCCGGCGCCGACACGGGGACCATGCATGGCGATGTGGGGAAACTTGTCCGCCCCGAAGGCCATGATGCCGGCCCAGCGGGCGGCGATCTGCACGCGGCGGCCGGGGAGAATGATCTCCCGGAGCTTTCCGTCCAGGTCCTGCTGGATGAGGGGATGCAGCCCTACCGCGGTGGTGGTCTCCCCTTCGGGGTCCAGCTGACGCCCCCCGCCCAGCAGCACCCTGCCGTCGATCTCCCGGAAATAATAATACCCCCTGTCGAAATGAAAGCTGCCCCGGAAAGGCAGCTCGCCCACCGGCTCGGTGATCAGCACCTGTCCCCGGGCGGGCCGCAGCTGCGGCAGCTGCAGCAGGGGACTGCTGAAGGCGTTGGTGCAGACGGCGGCCCTGCCCCCATGGAAGATCAGGGGCTCTCCGCTGTAGGGGTCCCGGGCCCGGGCCACCACGCCGCCATCCTGCTCCTCCAGGGCTTCTACCTGGCAGCCTCCGAAGAGGGCTATGCCCTGCGTCCGCGCCAGGGCGGCCAGGCCCTGCATCATGGCGCCGGGGCGCAGGGTGCCCTCGCCGCGGATCTGCAGCAGGGTGCGTTTGCCGGGAAAACGCCAGGGTGCCGGCTGCGCCAGGGCATAGGGCGGGAAGCCCAGCACCGGCTCCAGCAGCGCATTGACCTCGTCCAGGCGCTCCAGCAGCGGTTCTTCGGCGTCACCGAGCAGCTCATGGCCCCCTTCCTCCCGGTAATCGAGGAGGCTGTCTCCGAGGCGGCGGCGCAGCATGGCCAGGCCCTCGCGGCGCAGTCCCACCAGCCGCTGCACCCGGTCCAGGGGCATATGGCCCAGGTCGTCCAGGATCTCCGTAAAGCTGCCGTAGCAGGCGAAACCGGCGTTGCGGGTGCTGGCCCCGGCGGGCAGCCAGCCCCGTTCCAGCACGGCCAGGCGCAGGGCAGGCTCCGCCTCGCGCAGGCTCAGCGCCGTCGAGAGGCCGGTAAGGCCGGCGCCTATGATGAGGACGTCGCTATGGTGAAAGGGCGGCCTCTCCCAGTAACTGATCATGAGCGGGTTTTGCGGTAAATTACGAAAAGCAGGCCGGAGCGGGGCCGCGGAAGTTTTACTTTTGCGGAAAACCCGCCCATGACGCCGGAACGCGAAGCCCGCCTGACATCCGTCCTGGCCCGACGCCAGCCTGACCTGACCGTGGTGATGGAGAACGTCTTTGACCCCCACAACGTCGCCGCGGTGATGCGCACCTGTGACGCCGTCGGCGTGCAGGATATTTTTGTCCTCAACACCCGGGTGCCGGTCCACCGGCGCTGGGCGTCCAGCAGTTCCTCCAGCGCCGCCAAGTGGCTCACCATACACCAGTATACCGACACGGAGGCCTGCTGCGCCGCACTGCGGCAGCGCTACGACCGCATCCTGACCACGCATCTGGGCAGCGAAGCCGAGGACCTCTACGCGCTGGACCTCACCGGTTCCGTGGCGCTGGTCTTCGGCAACGAACACGACGGGGTCAGCGAGGAGCTGCGCCGGCTGGCCGACGGCAATTTCGTCATCCCGCAGGTGGGCATCATCCGCTCCCTGAATATTTCCGTGGCCTGCGCCGTGACCCTGTACGAGGCCTACCGCCAGAAAACGCTGAAGGGGCATTACCGGAACCCGCGGCTGCAGGGAGAGGCGCTCAGCCGCCTGCGGCAGCAGTGGTCCCTGGAGGCGGGACAGGGCTGAAAGCGCCGGCGGCGTTCCCTGAGAAATTTCCTTCCTTCACCGGACGGGTCCTCCCAGGGGCCTGTTTCGGCCCTATCTTTGCCGCTATCAGGGAATGTCTACACTCCGCTCCATTCCGGTGAAAGTCCATATCCGGGGGCGACGAACGCCGGCCGGGGAAAATAGCTATTGATGTTCGAGGGATTGCTGGACACCACCAGGTTGGACATAAGCATCATGGCGGCCATGGCCGGGTATACCGCCCTGCGCCTGAGCATGCACATTGAGCGGGGTTATCTTCCCGCCCCGGCCTTTTTCCGCCGGAGGACGCTGCTTACGGGATACGCCTACCTGGGGATCTTTTTTCTGAGCGCAGCCCTGATCATCACCCTCATCGTCAACCCCTGGTGGGCCGCGCTGGCCGTGCTGTTCTTCGCCGCAATCGTGGGGGAGTTCGTCGTTATTTCCCTGATGCGGGAGTTCAGCTATATCTTTTCCCTGGTCACCATGGCGGCCAGCACCTACCTGTACCTGCGGCACATCGCCTGAAGGCCCTCAGAAGCCGATGTTGACCCCGCCCCGAAAGACCGGGTGCGAGCCATAAGGCGAATCCTCGTCCTGGAGCACATCATACATCACCATCAGGGTGACGGCGCTGCCCTGCCCCGCGCTCATTGCGATGCCTGCCCCCGCCAAAAAGCTGGGCACCCAGCGTCCAAAGCGCTGCGGGGGACTGCCATCGGCATAGTGCCGGCGCCCGAACACCCTGTTGTATTCGGGCTGCCCCTGCAGGAAGAATGCATCCAGGGGATAGCCCCGCAGGAAAACGCCGCCCCCCAGCACCCCATAGCTTTCTTTTTCCACGCCATCGTTCGCCGCGTTGCGGTAGTGGTTCCACTGGTACTGCGCATTCAGCTGCATGCCGGCCGAAAACAGGTCGCTGAGCCTGTACCCCAGCAGGGGAGAGAGATGCAGATAATTCAGGTCCCCGAAATACATGCCCATGCTGCCCCCGGTAAACCAACGGCCGGGTTCCGCGCCGCGGCTGCTGTCCACCGGGGCGGGGGTATACGCATAAGGCTGCTGTGCCTGCCCCGCCAGGGCGGCGGCCAGCGACAGGAAAAGGACCAGGCATTTTTTCGTCATGGCATCAAGGGCGTTGCGGACCCGGATGTCCGCTCAGGGTTCAGAAATGGGGACAAAGATAGGTACGCTTCCGGTAGTTGCCCGCCTCCCTGCGGGTATACAGCCCCAGGAAGGTCAGCGAGATCTCGTACGCCCCGCGGCGGTTGTTGGCCGTGCTGAAGGAGGAGGTCGTCACGTCATAGGTGAACATCAGCCGCCACTGGCGCAGCTGGTAACCCACCAGGGGGATCAGGGCATCCTCCCAGCGGTAGTAGGCGCCCGCCAGCAACTGGTAATCCCCGCCCTCGCCGGAGAGGTTGTAGGCGGCCCAGCCGCCGAACACGGTTTCCGTGGCCCCCCGCTGGTAGGAATAATAGGCCCCGGGGTTCACGATGACGTTGGGCAGGACCTTCAGGCTGGCGTTGAGGAAGCCGATGTAGCGGCGCCCCACCTCGTTCTCGCCACCCTCGAAAAAGGTCTCTTTGGGCCTGTTCAGGTGATGGGCCGAGAAGCCGGCGTTCAGGTAAATGTTGTCCGTAGGGAAATAGGCGTAGTTCATGCCGGCCTGGAGGTCGAAGTAGCGGACGTTGCTGCTGGCGAAATTTTCGCCGCTGGGCAGGGCCGCGTCGAAGAACCACTTGCCGTAGCTGTCGTTGAACTGGCTGGGAAAGGTCAGTTTGGAGACGTCCACGCGTTTCATAGCCAGGCCGGCATTAAAACCCAGCGTCAGCAGGCTGTTGCTGCCCAGGAGCTGGTGATAGGCCAGGGACCCGTACAACTTGGTGGACTTCAGGATGCCCGCTCCGGCGTCGTCCTGCAGGAGCACCCCGCCCACGCCCAGCCAGCCGTAATACCAGCGGTCCCGCAGCAGCTGCGCGTCACCATACACGGAGAAGGTCTTGTACGGCACCGGAACGCTGGCCCACTGTTCCCGGTAGTTGGCGCCCAGGCGGTAGTTGGCATCGGGGATGAAGCCCGTGTTGGCAGGGTTCTCCGTCAGCGGAGAGTTGAAGAATTGCGAGAAATGCAGATCCTGCGCAGCCAGGGGCCCGTACCCCGCCAGCATCATGATCACCATGACCCCCCACCACTGTCCTATCGTAACACGCTTTGCCATGGTCCTATCGAAGTAACGTTATGCTGCCCTGTTTGGTTGCCGTCGTCCCGTCATTGAACTTGACCTGAAGCGTATAGGCGTACACGTCCATTTCCTGGGGCTTACCCTTGAAGGTGCCATCCCAACCGGCCTCGGGCACATAGGCGACCTGCGGATCCGTGCTGTGGAACACCAGCTGGCCCAGGCGGTTGTATATCCGGAAATCCACCGAGGTCGCTCCGAAGGCGATGGGGCCGATGTAGTCGTTCCGCCCGTCTCCGTTGGGCGTGAAGGCGTTGGGCACGTCCATTTTCGGGATGATGGTCTCGGTCACCGTGGCCGTGGCGGTGTCCGGGCAGCCCCCCGCGTTGGTCGTCGTCAGCGTCACCAGGAAGGTGCCGGTCTGGGCATACAGGTGCCGGGGATCCTTTTCCGTGGACGTCTGGCCGTCGCCGAAATCCCAGAAATAGGTCAGGCCGTCGTCAACGGTCCCGAAATTTGACGTAGACTGGTTGGTAAAGGTAATCACCTGGTTGGTGGCATCGTTGGGGCTGAACCCGAAGGCTGCCGTGGGCACCGGGTAGGCCAGCACAGAATCCACGGCCGTGTCCTGGGTGCCGCAGACCGTATCCTCGGCATGCAGCGTAATGACGTACCATCCCACCTCGGTGAAGCTGTAAGGCAGCTGGCTCAGGTCGCCTTTAAGGAAATGCTCCTCGGTCCCCGCCGGGCTGCGGATGATCCATTCGAAGTTGGTGCCGCCCAGGGAGGCGTTACCCAGCAGGTATTCGTCCGGCACGCAGAGGGTATCGGGGGCCTGGATGACGGCCTGCAGGACATTGGATATGCCGACCACAATGGAGGTATCCTGCGGCGTGTTGCAGAAGAGCCCGGCCGTGTCGGGGAGCCGCAGGGTCACCGTATAGGTGCCCTCGCCGGGGAACTGGTGGGTGACGGGGCCGGTGCCCGCATATACCGGTTCGGAGCCGTCACCGAAATCCCAGACGAAGGCGCTGTCGCCGAAGGCCAGGTTCTGCGCGTTGGTGGAGAGGTTGTCGAACTGGTAGCGGTAGCTGTTGCAGGGCCGCAGCTTGTGGGCCTCCGCCCGCAGGGTGGCGGGGTTGTCCCCGATCCGGACGACGGTATAGGAGGTATCGTATTCGATGCAGTCGTTGGGGTTGTATTTGACCATGCGCACCGTATAGCAACCGGCAGCGGGGAACTGGAAACGGTAACGGTAGGGGTCGTCCACGGTGCCGGTATCCTGTTCGGCGGAGGCGATGGGCGTCATGTTGGGGTTGTTCCGCACCTGCAGGGAATCGCAGGTATCGAAGACGGCCCAGTACCACTTGACCGCCTTGCGGCCGTACAGGGTGTCGATGAAAGACACCTGTTCTTCGAAACAGTGCATCTTGCGCCGGTCCTCCGGCGCCACGCCGCCGCGCACTCCGTCCAGGTCAAAGGCGATCTTCAGGGCGGCCACGTTGCAACCCGCCGTGGTTTCCCCGGGCCGCTTGCTGCCGTTCTGGCGGCTGTACACGCCCGGCGGGCCGGTGGGGAAGGTGGTGCCGCCCCCGCAGTTGGCACAAATGGCCTCGTAAATAACCCCCGTGGGATCGAAGCGGCTGGTGCCCCCGTCCACGTGGTCGGTGAAGCCCCCGTGTTGCCCGTAGGTACTGGCGAACAGCACATCCTGTGCATCCTTTTTCAGCACAAAGAAGTAAAAGTCGCCGCCGTCGGGGGCATAAGGGTTGATGGGGTTTTTCACCGGCATGTTCAGGGTGCCGGCATTGGGATACTCGGGGCTGTTCACCTCGCCCGGCGTGGGCAGGGTGCCCCCCCAGCCCGCCATATACACGTTCTCGCAGCGGTCCACCAGGAAGGCCGTCGGCGAAATATTGGGCAGGGACTGGGCCTGGGTATTGCTGGAGCCGAACACCGTGGAATATACGAAAGACGAGAGGTCGGGGGTCAGCTTGCTGATGAACTGTTTGCCATTGGGGCTGCCGAAGGTCTTGGTTCCCGGCGTCACGGTCCAGGTGCCTTCGGTGGTGCCGCCCACATACACATTGCCGGCTTTGTCGGACTGTATGCCATACACCTGGTCGGCCTGGCCTGTGCCCAGGTATGTGGAGCGCACGATGGCGCTGCCGTCGTCCCTGATCTCGGCGATGAACCCGTCCACCCGGCCCTTATAGGTGGTCTGCAGCGTGGCGCCCCGGATGGGAAAGTCTATGCTTTCCGTGCCCCCGGCCACGTAGAGGTTGCCGTTGTTGGAGAAATTCACCACGTAGGCGGCGTCGTTGGCGCTGCCGCCCAAAAAAGAGCTCCAGATGATGCCCGACAGGTCCGGACGCACCTTGAGGACCACCCCGTCCTGGGTGCCGCCGCCGTAGGTCGGCTGGAACCCGCCCCGTATGGGAAAACCCTTCGAGGCGTCTGCATCCCCGGACTGGGTAGAGCCCACCAGGATGATGTTGCCTGCGCCGTCGATGTTGACCTCGCTGCGGGCATCGTCGCCATAGAAACGCCGCAGGGAGGCGGTGAAGGCGCCGCCCGTGGGGCCGGTGTCGTATTTGTCCGCGATGTTGATCCCGTCGGGGCCGCTGCCACCGATGACCAGCGAGCCGGCCAGGGCGCTGCCGTCGGCGTTCAGCCGGGTGAGCACGATATCCCAGTTGCCGCAGGGGCCTACCTTTTCCCCGGGATAGGAGGCCGCGGCGTTGGTGCGGCCGGCGATGATCAGGTTGCCGCCCCCGTCGACGATCAGGCTCTGCGGCTGCTCGTTGCCGCTGCCGCCCAGGTACGTCGCGTAGATCAGGTTGCGTCCGTCGGGGCTGAATTTGCTGATCGATATGTCGAAGCCGGCCGCATAGGTGCCCCCCGCCTGTCCACCCCCGTAGCTGACCTGGTAGGCCCCCGTGGTGGCCGGGTACCCCGGTCCGAACACGATCCCGCCCATGTAAAAATTACCGGCGCCGTCGTAGGTCGCCGTATATCCCCAGTTGTCCGCCGTGGAGCCGCTGAAGGTGGAGAAGATGAAACGGGGATCAATGACCAGGGGATGGGCCGGGTCGTAGCGGGCGCCGATGCGGAAGCTGAGGATATGGCCCCGGAGACGGTAGCTGCAGGGCACCTCTATGCGCTGGTCGCCGATCACCTGGTAGGCATAGGGCGCCACCTCGATGACCTCGCCCACCGAGGTGGTCAGGTACAGCTGTCCCTTGCGGAGCTCCATCCGTTCCAGGCCCTGGTATTCCAGGCGGATGTCTTCCGGACGGCTGCCGGGATAGGCGATCAGGTCATACTTGAGCCCCCCGTCCACCGAATAAAGCCGGGCGTCGACATGGGGGTAAAGGCCTTTGTAGCTCACCCCGCCGTAGCCCCGCACCCCGCGGCCCCAGTGCGCCGGGTCCTTGCCGATGAGGTAGTTGTAGCGGCTCTCGGCGGGGTGATCCCCGACCAGCTGCACCCCCGGACTGGCACCGAGAAAGTCCACGCGGTAGGCGTGGGCGCGGATCCGTCCGGGCTGGGCCGGGTCCCGGGGCGCGGAGGCCCGGCGGGCGCCGGAGGGATGGCCGGGGCCGATCACATAATTGCCACGGGTGCTGTCCCGGGGCAGGTCACCGTGCATGGCCGCCCGCATGGCCGCCACATCCTCAGGGTCCAGCAGGCTGTAGGTAAAGCCCGCCTGGCGAAGGTATATATATCCCCCGGGCAGCTGGGCCCGGTAGCGGACTTCGGCGTTCCACTGCCCCTTGTTCTCCTGGAACTGGATCAAGCCCTGGGCATAACTCTTTCGGGTTCCCGCCA
>CBINPH010000074.1:0-10677 GCA_966252445.1 uncultured Chitinophagaceae bacterium
TATCTAATGCGGTTTCCTGTTTTATACCGAATACGCGTTTATACGAGTTTGGTGTCCTTAGGCCGCAAAGGGAATATTTTTGCACTATATGGCCATTTTTTAAAAAAGTTTCTTCCAGCTATTATATTTGTGGACAAGCCCTAATAAGTGCTCCGGCCGGTTAGGACCATCCTTAAATCATTAGACCATGCCCATCACCAGAAGAAACCTGATCCGGTTGCTGGCGTCAGCAGCCCCCATGGCCGCGTTACCACGGACTTTGTCATCAGCGGCGCCTCGCCAGGAATCGCTCCACAGGCCGACGGCGTTGGGCCCGTTCCTCCCTACGCCTGAATCGCTGCGCAAATACGCCTACCCGGATTGGTTCCGCGACGCGAAATTTGGCATATGGTCCCATTGGGGCCCTCAGGCCGTACCGCGGCATGGCGACTGGTATGCCCGTAACATGTATATGGAAGGCGGGGACTATTATAAATACCACCTTCAGCATTATGGGCATCCTTCCAAATTTGGCTACAAGGACATCATCCCGCTATGGAAGGCGCAGCGTTGGGAGCCGGAAAAGCTTATGGCCCTCTATAAAAAGGCCGGAGCCCGTTATTTCGTCAGCATGGGCAGCCACCACGATAATTTTTTTCTCTGGAATTCGCGTATTCACCGTTGGAATGCGGTGAATTTCGGTCCCAAAAAGGATGTGCTCGGTATGTGGCAAAAGGCCGCCAAAGGAGAAGGATTGCGCTTTGGGGTATCGGAACATCTGGGGGCTAGCTTTACCTGGTTCCAGACCAGCCACCAGGCAGATAAAGAAGGACCGCTCAAGGGGGTGCCTTATGATGGCCAGAGCCCCTTGTATCAGGACCTTTATCATGGGCCGGCAGCCGAGGGTGACAGCCAGTGGCTGAGCAACAACAAGGAGTGGCAGCGCGAATGGTTTTTCTGCATCAAAGAACTGCTAGACCTCTACCAGCCGGATTTGCTCTATTCAGACAGCGGCTTTCCCTATGACAATTATGGGCTAAACCTCTTGGCCCACTTTTACAACCAGGATCTGGAAAAAAATGCCGGCCAACTGCAGGCCGTATACACCTGCAAGCAGCATACCGAAGGGTATTGGGTTGAAGATCTGGAGCGGGGGGTAAAGGATGAAATAAACCCTACGCCCTGGCAGACCGACACGTCCATTGGGGACTGGTATTATCGGACAGGACAGCCCTATAAGACATCCACGGAGATCATACAGATGCTGGTTGATATCGTCAGCAAGAACGGTAACCTGTTGATCAATGTTGTTCAGACGCCGGAAGGAGATCTCGAAGCCGATGTGCTGGGCATTGTCGAGGAGATCGGCCAGTGGACCGCTGTAAATGGAGAGGGTATTTACGATACCCGGCCCTGGACGGTTTATGGGGAGAAGCCGGATACTGCCCCCTCCGTAAAAAGCGGCAACTTTAACGAGAATAAGGTTAAATACGGTCAACATGATATACGATTTACTGCAAAAGGAGAGGTGTTATATGCCTATTGCCTGGGTCAACCGACCGTAGATATCCGTATCCGCTCTCTCGGCCGCCAGGCTGAAGGGGCCAGGCCTATTGCTTCCGTAGAGGCCCTGGGGGGAGGCCGCGTCCATTGGCGCCAGAAGAGCGACGCTCTGTTGATCTCCAAACCGGACCACCTTCCTGTACCCGCCGTACCCGTTTTGGGATATCGAATCACCTTCAAATCATGACAAAAAGGGTTACGCGCTTGCCAGCGCGGGCGGGCCGGTCCTGGGCTAAGGCGGGATTTGTCATCGTAGCCATGGTCATCTGGGCCTTCCCGCTTTCCGGGCAAGACACCCGGCCACGCTGGACGATGGACAACGAGGGTGGTATCGTATGGACCATCGGCGAGCGCCTGCCTCATGCTGACCATATCGAGATGAGTGGTGAGGCGGTGTCCACCGTCATCCGGTATGGGGTGGATGCTGATAGCACCTTGCATTACACCCGGAGTGTGGTATGGCCCATGCTGCGCACCATACCCAATAATACCCATGCCAGCCTCACCCGGCGGTTTGGGGTCAACCCCCTGGAAGCGGTGCTGGTCAACGGCCAGCCTCCGGCCAAGGAAAAGGTGAAAAAGATCACCCTGAACGGCCTGATGACCATATACAGCGACATGGGGGCTGAACTCCAATGCGTAAGGACCCTGTTTCCGTCGGCGACGCTTCCGGCCTATTGCGAACGCTATGAATTGCGCAATGCCTCGGACCGCGACATCAGGCTGGAGGTCCCTTCGATAAAAACAGTGTACCATACGGATAGCGCGACGGGGGTATACGGCAGTTACCGGCTGACCATAGAAAGCACCGGGGCGGGCCATTATCTCTTATCCCCGGGACAGCACATGACATTCAGCCTGGTCATTAAAGGAGAGCGGCAAGACCGGAGCCCCATAAAGGTGGATGCGGCTCATGAGGAGGCCGGGCGGCGGAAACGGGTAGGAGCCTGGTGGGGTGAGTTGATCTTGGATACTCCCAACGATACGCTCGACAGGGCATTCGCCTTTGCAAAGATCCGGGCCGCAGAAAGCATTTATCGTACTAAGGGAGGGCTGATGCATGGACCAGGAGGGGAGGCGTACTATGCCGCCATTTGGGCCAACGACCAGGGAGAGTACATAGGACCGTTTTTTCCCTTCCTGGGATACGATGTCGGCAATGAGGCCTCCCTGAACGCTTATCTGCAATTTGCCCGTTTTATGAATGCAGATTACAAGCCCCTGCCCAGTTCGATCATCGCGGAAGGCACCGACATATGGAATGGTGCCGGTGACCGGGGTGACGCAACTATGATCGCCTACGGGGCAGGGCGATACGCACTGGCCATGGGTGACCGTGAACAGGCGAGACGTCTCTGGCCGCTGATCAGCTGGTGCCTGGAATACTGCCGCCGCAAGCTCACCGCCGAGGGCGTCGTGGCTTCGGACGCCGATGAACTGGAAGGGCGCTTCCCCGCGGGCAAGGCCAACCTCTGCACGTCCTCCCTGTACTATGACGGCTTGTTGTCTGCGGCCTATCTGGCCGACGCGTTGGGCAAGCCTCCCTCGGTATCCCGGGAATACCGGCGGCAGGCGAAGAAAATGCACCAGGCAATAGACCGGTATTTTGGCGGTAAGGTCGAGGGCTTCGATACCTACCGTTACTTTGCCGGCAACGACGTACTGCGAGCCTGGATATGTATTCCCCTGACCATGGGGATTTTTGACCGGAAGCAAGGCACTATCGATGCGCTGTTTTCACCAAGGCTTTGGTCACAGGATGGCTTACTGACCCAGGCTGGGACCGCTACTTATTGGGACAGGAGTACCTTGTATGCCTTGCGGGGTGTCCTGGCTGCAGGAGAAACGGCCAGAGCCTTGCCTTTTCTGCGCTACTATTCGGCACGCCGACTTCTGGGCGAGCATGTGCCCTATCCCATTGAGGCCTACCCGGAAGGCCATCAGCGGCACTTATCTGCCGAGAGCGGCTTGTATTGCCGTGTTTTTACCGAAGGTCTTTTTGGTATAAGGCCCACTGGGCTGCACCGTTTTATTCTCCGGCCAAGGCTGCCCCAGGGATGGCGATCCATGTCCCTGAAACGCGTTCATGGCTTTGGCACTACGTTCGACCTCAGTGTCCGCAGGGAGAACGGCCAGGTCGTCGTCGTCGTGCATTCCGACAAAGGAAATGTCGTACGGTCCCTACCTCGGGATGGTACCCTGGAAATCCGCTTATAGAGGCATCAGACCATCAGGCGGTCCTGTCCGCTGCTTTGTTCAAAATAGGTCAGTTCATTGATGACTGTCCGGTCGCGCTGGTGCATGGCTTCTCTGGTCAGGTAGGCCTGGTGAGCGGTCAACAGGACCTTTGGATGCATGACCAGCTGCTCCAGCAAGGGGTCGCCGGCCTCTTGCAGGGTGGGAAACTGGTGTCCGAAGATACCTGATTCTCCCGCATAGACGTCTGCAGCATACCCGCCCAGGCGATTCTCGTCCAGGGCCTGCAGTACAGCCTGGACGTCCACCAAGGCACCCCGCGCTGTATTGATCAGGACGGCCTCTGGCCGCATCCGGGCCAGTGTTTTATTGTTGATAATCAACGAGTTATCATCATACAGCGCACAGTGCAGGCTGACCACGTCGGCGCGGGCGAGTAGCTCGTCCAACGACATATAGGTTATGCCTTCGCTGGCAAAATCAGGATTCACCTCCAGGTCGGTGGCCAGGATCTTCATGCCGAAGCCTTTCATGATTGATGCGAAAGCATGCCCGATCCGGCCCATGCCAATAATGCCGGCTGTCTTGCCGTACAAGTTGAAACCAACCAGACCCTCGATCCGGAAGTCTCCCTGCCGTACCCGGTCAACGGCGGCCGGTATTTTCCGGTTCAGCGCCAGCAAGAGGGCCGTGGCATGTTCGGCGATCGCACGGGGTGCATACCCCGGTAACCATCGTACGGCGATGTTATACCTTTCAGCGGCTTGAAAATCCACGTTGTCAAAGCCCGAGGAGCGGACGACGATCAGCTTGATACCGAGGCGGTTAAAGGTTTTTAAAGCCGCCGCATCTACCGGATCTGAGGAGGAGACGCAGGCTGCCTGGCAGTTGCTGGCCTCGGCGGCCGTCGCAGGACTGAGGACTTCGTCAATAAAGTGGACGTCGTGGTCGCCAATTAGCGGAGGGGTAAAGGATCTCCGGTCAAAAGGCTGTGTACTGTAGAAAGCTACGCGCATGGCTGGATATTTTTGCAGGCAAGGATAGGGCTGTTCTTTTACCGGGTCAATGCACCATAAAAATACGTTAAAACGGCGTGACAGCCGTTGAGCCCAACAGGAAGAATGCGTGATTTTGGTCAGGGTTCGGTTTTGAACAAAAGGCCGGCTAAGAATCTTATAATGGGGAACAGCGAAACTTGCCCCTCATCCCGCAGGATAGGGTCGAGGCTCCAGAAAATGTGCATTATGACAGCGTCATCACAACAACCGTCCTTTGCTTCGCTCATTGCCGGAGAAAAGCCCGTTCTCGTCGACTTTTTTGCCGAATGGTGCGGGCCGTGTAAGCATATGGGGCCTATCCTGCATGAACTCAAGCATCGGGTAGGGGACCGGATCTCCATCATCAAGGTGGATGTGGACAGAAGCCCTGCTGTGGCCGCCCAGTACCAGGTTCAGGCCGTACCTACCCTGATCCTATTCCGAAAAGGCCAAGTGCAGTGGCGAGGTTCCGGGGTGACACCGGCCAACCAGTTGCAGCAGCTTATTGAGTCGGTCCTCGCCGGCCGTTCAGGCTAAGGTGAGATAACGGGACCGGATGATGTCCAGGTGATGGATCTGGTGTCCAATAATGGTGTAGCCCTGCGCCAGCACAGAGATGCGGACCTGGGCATTCGTGCCTTCCCGGAGCAGCATGGCATCATCAAAACTCGCGAAAAGACGAATGGTGGATCGACGGAGCGCCAGAAATTCCTCCAGCAGATCATCCACGGTGCGACGGTTGGCGGCGGCAGACCGCGCGAAGTCATCCTGCTCGAATCCTGGAAGTGGGGTGCTGTCCCCGCGGGCGAAACGGAGCGCCCGGTAAGCGAAAACCCTTTCCGTGTCCATCATGTGCTGGAGCACATCCTTCACGGTCCACTTTCCCGGGGCGTAGGCTTTATCCCCCACCATCCTCAGGCTGGACACATCCAACTCGGACAGGGTTTGCAAGCTTTTGGCCAGGGCCTCCATGAGCGGCAAATCTTCTACCAGCCTTATGTACCGATCATAATATTCGGGCATGGGATCAATGTCTGCTTTGGTCATTTGTTGAAAAGTCAATGGTTTAGGATTGGGACGGCTTGCGGCGGGCGCCCGTTCTCCGGCAAAGATACCACAGGGAGGCCGGACGCGATCATATAAGAGGAAAAGAATCCGTTGTGTCCATGGTTCCTGATGGAGATATATCCGTGACGCTTCTCCTATGCCGGATTGGGGGAATTCCTGTACTTTTAGCGGGCCAAACCGGTTGCAGAATGGACAAACAGATTCTGGACTTCAATAAGAACGAGGATGCCATGCGACGCGCCCTGGCCCAGTTGCGTCAACAGCTGGGCATCATTGCCCAGGGCGGCGGAAAGAAGAATATGGAGAAGGTCCGCAAGCAAGGCAAGATGACGGCTCGTGAGCGTATTGAATACCTGACCGACAAGCAAACACCCTTTGTTGAAATTGGGGCGCTGGCCGGCTTCGAGATGTACGAGGAACAGGGTGGCTGTCCGGCTGGCGGTACGGTGGCGGGGATAGGGTATGTCAGCGGGCGACAGTGTGTGATCTTGGCCAACGATATGACGGTGAAGGCCGGCGCATGGTTTCCGGTGACGGGCAAAAAGAACCTGCGACTGCAGGAGATTGCCATGCAAAACCGGCTCCCGGTGATATATCTGGTGGACAGCGCCGGGGTTTTCCTGCCCATGCAGGATGAGATATTCCCCGACAAAGAGCATTTCGGGCGGGTTTTTTACAACAACGCGCGCATGAGCGCCATGGGCATTACCCAGATTGCGGCCGTCATGGGCCCCTGTGTGGCGGGAGGAGCCTACCTGCCGATCATGAGCGACGAGACCCTTATGGTTGAAGGCCACGGGTCTATATTCCTGGCGGGCCCATATTTGGTGCGGGCAGCCATCGGAGAAGATGCGGACGCAGAAACGCTTGGCGGAGCTCATACCCACAATGCCATATCCGGCATTGCCGATTACCAGTTTAAGACCGAGCAGGAGTGTCTGGATCAGGTCAGGAAGTTGATGGGAAAACTGCGTCATCCTTCCACGGCAGGTTTTGATCGTGCGGAGCCGGCGCCTCCTCTCAAGGACCCGTCGGAGCTCTATGGATTGTTGCCGGCAGACAGAACGAAGCCATATGATATGATGGAAGTGATTGACAGGCTGGTGGACCATTCAGCGTTCGAGCCTTTCAAAGAAGCTTATGGCCGGACCATTCTGTGTGGCTACGCGCGCATCGACGGCTGGGCGGTAGGAATTGTTGCCAACCAGCGCCTGGTGGTAAAGACCGGTACCGGCGAAATGCAGATGGGCGGCGTCATATACAATGACAGCGCCGACAAGGCCGCGCGTTTCATCATGAACTGCAACCAGAAAGGCATCCCCCTGGTATTCCTGCAGGATGTCAGTGGCTTTATGGTGGGTAGCCGCAGCGAGCATACAGGCATCATCAAAGACGGTGCGAAAATGGTCAATGCGGTAGCCAACTCGGTGGTGCCCAAGTTTACGGTCATCCTGGGCAATTCCTATGGCGCCGGCAACTACGCCATGTGTGGCAAAGCCTACGACCCCCGGCTGATCGTGGCCTGGCCCTCGGCCAGGATCGCAGTCATGGGAGGGGAGCAGGCCGCCCGGACCCTGTTGCAGATACAAGTTTCCGCATTGAAAAAGGAGGGGCGGGTAATCACCCCGGAAGAGGAAGAGCGGCTCTTGTCGGAGATCACCTCCCGGTATGAGCGGCAGACCACGCCCTACTATGCCGCCGCCAGGTTATGGGTCGATGCGGTCATCGATCCCGTGGATACCCGGCAAGTGCTTTCCGAAGGTATCCGGGCGGCCAACCAGGCACCCATCACAGAAAAATTTAATTTGGGCCTTATCCAGGTATGATAACACAGGAAACGAAACAACGGAGTTCCATGACGGCCAATGACCAGATTACCATCTACACCGACGGGGCATCCCGGGGCAACCCGGGGCCTGGCGGCTCCGGCGTGGTGCTGCTATGGCAGGGTCCTCGCACGGAACTGTCGGCAGGGTACCGGCTGACCACCAACAACCGCATGGAATTGTTGGGGGTGATCACCGCCCTGGAAGCTTTGAAGAAGGACGGTATGACCGTGACCATTTATACGGATAGCGAATATATCGTGAATGCGGTGGAGAAGGGGTGGTTGTTTGGTTGGGTTAAAAAGGACTTTAAAGACAAGAAAAACCGGGACCTCTGGTTGCGGTTCCTGGAGGCCTATCGCCGTCATCGTGTCCGTTTCATCTGGGTAAAAGGGCATGCCCAAAATGCCTTGAATAACCGCTGCGACCAGCTGGCCACGGCGGCTGCCGATGGACACAACCTGTTGATAGATGAGGTGTTCGAGCAGGGGTCAATACCGGATGTCTGAAGAGGAGCCGGGCTTTGATGAAGCGGGGTAAAGCTGTATCTCCGTGCAGGACCTGGCTGTTGTGGTGCCGGATGAACTGGAACAACAAAGCTCATTCGTCAGCGTTTCACAGGGGGTACTGACCCTTGCTGATCTAATCCGAATTTTGCTGCACAAGAGCCTTGAAATGCGCTATGCTTGAGGGGTCGAATTCCGCCAGCCGTTTCCATGCATGGTTGCCGTACACGCCATTGCGACGGATATCGAATGGCCTGAAACCGATGGCTTTCCGCATGCTTTTGTTGCGAACGCGGAACTGTTGCTTCTCCGGATTGAATCCCGGATCGCCGATCACGCTGTGGACGTCCTTTCCGGACTGTTGCCATTCATGAAAAGTCTGCTTGCCGAAGCGGATGTCCCGCCCGCGGGTGTCGAAGAAAGCATTGCTGTCCGTCACGAAATGAACGGTGGCCCATTGTTTATCGAAGAGGAGTCCATCGTTGAAGTAGATGATGTTGTGGGTAAAGGTAAATGAGTTGTGGTCCTCCACGCGGGTGGCTTCCAGCTGGGCCTTGACACCTAAGGCGAAGATGTTGTTGCAAATGAAATTGTCTTGGCCATAGTGCTGGTGAAAGGACGAGCTTTTGCAATGGTATACCAGATTGTCCTCCATATGAATGCCGGAAGAGCCCTCGTCGGTATAAAGCCCCCATCCGCCATAGGCCCGGGAAAATACATCGTGGATGATGTTGTGGGAAACGACCGTTCCTTCAGATGCTCCCAGCGTATACACGCCGCCCATGTCACTCAAAATTCCCCGGCCGAGATGGTGGATATGGTTCCAGGTGATGTTGTTCCGTTTCGAAGGGCTGTAGCTATATCCCCATACCCAGCCCACGGATACGCCCGAATATCCCAGATCTGCGATCTCGTTATGGGTGATCTGGTTGTCGCTGGCCTGGAAGATCAGCACACCGACTCCGGTGGGAAAGACATATCCACCCGATCGGATAATGTTGTTGTCGACGATGATTTGCCGTGTCAGAAGGTTGCTATCTTTGGGGATGGTCGTTCCGCCGATTTTGATACCCCCGGCCCCCAGGTCATGGAGATAACAATGGGTGACGGCCAGCTGCCGGCAATCTTCCCGGAACCAGGCGGCATACAGCCCGGTGTGGGCGATCTCGCAGCGTTCGAACCGGATATCGCGGGCGTGATCGGCCATCACGGTGGCATCGATAGAGGCAGCGGCCTGTGAAGGCTCGTTACCCCCGGCAGGCATGTGATAGCCCGCTGTGCGGAAGAGGAGATTCCGGAATTGGATATGGGCCACGGGATGGCCCGGCTTGCCTTCCAGCACCACAAATTGATCGGCCACAGGGACCTCCGCCTCGGTTGTTGAAATGGTTTCTCCCGGCCTGGGCACATAGAACAGCATGCCGTTGTCGTCCAGGTACCACTCACCGGGAGCGTCCAGAAATGCCTTGGCATTTTCCACCATATAGATGGAGCGATCATTGATGGGATTCCAGGGTTTCATACCTTCTCCTTCAAAATACATAGCGGAATCCCTAACGGAAAGACGGGAGGGATGCTTGCGGGTGATGTCCCAGTTGTGATAGAACGTAACCACTAACCCGGCTTGGTCCCCCTGATCCAGCGTCTTCATCCAGGCGAGGTCCTGTGGCTCGACGCTGACGCGTAGTTGCGCACGGCTGGCCACGCGTTGCCCAGGGGTAATGACTTTTTCGCGGGCTCCCGCTACATGGAAGAATACGCCGGTGTTGGGTGTCCTCGCCCGGATGGCCCTCCTGTCATTGACATAGAGTTGCTCAAACCCCCTTACATCGTCCGGTACCCGCATCTCCCAAAGGCTGTCGTTGACCCGGGTAAAGGGCGGAAGCCTGCGTCCGCCGCTGATCACTGCCGGATGCCGTGATGAACCCTCGAAGATCAGCGGAGATTCCGGCGTGCCGGCGTCTTCCGCCGTCAGGCGTAGAGGCTCATGCTGCATATAGGTGCCAGGAGCGATATGGATGATCAAAGGACGGGTCAGCGGGCCAGCTTGCCGCAGCTGCCGGGCCCGGTCCCTGGCGCCAGCCAGGGTGGCCAAGGGCTCAGCCCGTGTGCCGGGCTGGATGTCCCGGCCCCCGGGTGCCACATACAGGGATTGCCCCTGTGCGCCCAGCATACCCAGAAAGAAAGCCAGGGAGATGACAAAAGCGTTTTTTTGCATGCGCAGGGAATTGGATGGACAAGATAGGGGTTTCCTGTTGATGAGGAAAGCCCCGACCCCAACCCGGCAGGTGGCCGGAGACAGTGTCGGGTTAGGGTGCCGGAGACCTGGCTGATCCTCCATATTTTGAAAGATGATCGGATTTTTACCTTATCTTTGCGCCGTTACAAGAACCGGCGATATCGTCTAGGGGTTAGGACGGGGCCCTCTCACGGCCCAAACACGGGTTCGAATCCCGTTATCGCTACAGACACAGGCGACCCCAGGGTGGCCTGTTTTCATTC
>CBINPH010000075.1:0-10639 GCA_966252445.1 uncultured Chitinophagaceae bacterium
CCGCGAAAGTAGAAAAGCGAACGGAATTGCGAACTGCAGGAGGATCAGCAGGATACAGGTAGAGACCAGCCAATAGTAGAGGCGGTTGTCCTCGGCGCCGAAGCCGACAAAGATCCACCAGGCCAGGAACGAGAGCATGCTGAAACCTACGCTCAAGGCATAGCTGACATACCCTGTCCCGTAATAGAAACCCACTTCGATCGTCATGGGCTGTCCGCAGACGGGGCAATGCTCATGCATCTTCTGGATGCTTCGCAGTCGATAGGGGTTTTTCTCCACAAACATATCCCCCTGCCTGCAACGCGGACATTTGCATTTCAGTACTTGCCCGATGATGGTCTCCATGGTATTGTCCTTTCCTCCGTCGCCGTTTTGGCCGGCACCCGGGGGGAGCTTCGGCAAAGGTACGAATAAGGGATATGCCGGAGCGCGATTTCGGAAAACAGGAGCCGCCAAAAATACTGCGCACCCGGAGAAGGAAAAACCGTATATTTGGAGAGGCCGTGGCATCCCCTTTGCCCTCCGGGCCGCCTGCCGCCCCAGGCCGGACCCTGCCTTCACCTTAAACCCTGCTGTTATGAAAAAATTCCTGCTCGCCGTCATCGTCGGCGCCATCGTGCTGTTTGCCTACCAGGGCCTCTCCTGGACGGTACTGCCGATCCACAAATCCTCGCTGAAATACAGCGCCGCACAGGACACCCTGCTCGAAGCCATCAGCGGAGCCCTCCCGGCGGAAGGCGTCTATTACCTGCCCATGCCCGATCCCGACGCGGCCGGGTCGCAGGAGGACTACCAGGCCATGGAAAAGGAGCGCGCCGGCAAGCCCTGGGCCATCCTGCAGTATCATCCCGCCTATAAGGGCGGTATGGGGTTGCGGATGGGCATGGGCCTGCTGATCGACCTCATGGCCGTCAGCCTGGTCGTATATTTTCTGGGACTGGCGGGGGGACGCCTGAAGACCTTCGGCGGACGCTTCATTGCCGTGTGGCTCTTCGGCGTGTTCTTCGTGCTGACGGGCCCGCTCAGCGACTGGAACTGGTGGAATACGCCGCGGCACTATATGAACGGCATCATCCTGGACGGATTGCTGGGCTGGGGACTGTGCGGGCTATGGCTGGCCTGGTTCCTGGGCCGGGGAAGTCAAGACAAAACGGCAGCGGCGCGGTGAGGGGAACTCAGTCCTCCTCCTCGTGGTTCTGTTTCCACCAGCGGTAGCCGATGAATCCCACGACGGCGAAAGGCACCGCAGCCAGGTAGAGAATACCGGCATTAAGCCCCTTGGCGGCGTCCGGGCCCAGCTGCTCGGCGGTCTTGGTGCAGACCGAGCACTGTGCCATGAGCTCGGAGGCCCCGCAGAGCAGGGGCAGCGCCAGGGCCGTGATCCTTCCGAATAAAGCCTTCATGACAACAGGTTTGAAACAAAGGTACCGAATATTCTCCATTCGGCACGCTCAGTAATAGGGCGCCATCATGATATAAACCACCACGCCGCTCAGGGTCACATACAGCCAGAGGGGCCAGGTTATCCGGGCGATCTTCTTGTGCCGCGGGAAGTTCCCGCGCAGGGCCCTCAGGAGGGTGATCAGCACCAAAGGCACGATGACGGCCGACAGCAGGATGTGGGTGATCAGGATAAAGAAGTACACGGCCCGCCAGGCGCCGGTGCCTCCGTAATGGGCCTGGGGGCTGAGGTAATGGTAGGTGACGTAAGAGATCAGGAAAATGACGGACAGGCCCACAGCAGTAAGGTTGCAGGTCGCATGGGCGCGGCGGCGCCCCCGGCGGATAAAGTAAAAGCTGGCCAGGAGCAGGAAAAAGGTGGTGGAGTTCAGGATGGCATGAAACAGGGGCAGCGCCTGCAGGTTGAAGCCGGGCTCCACATGGGGATGCGGCACCACGAAGAGCAGCGCCACGCCGAGGGGTATGGCCACCGATATCAGCAGGATGGGCAGATTTTCGCGCCTGTTTTTCATGGGGCAGGAGGCTTTTCCAGCATCAGCATGGCGATGTCCGCCACGCAGCGGCGCAGAGCCGCTGAATCCAGGCCGTCGTAATAGCCCCGGATATACTGGTATTTGTCAAGCAATATCAGTTTCCCCGAATGTACGGCATCCAGGCCGTCCGGCGTCGTGGCCGCCGTGGTGGACAGGCGAAACTCCCCCCGCGCCATGGAAAAGATCCGCTCCTTGTCGCCGGTCAGGAACCACCAAGTCTCGTGGTTGACATGGTACCGGTCCGCATAGGCCCGCAGCCGGGCGACGGAGTCCCGGGCCGGATCCACGGTAATGGACAGGATGCGCAGGGCCGAGTCACTGCGGGCGAAGGCATCCTGTATGCCTTTCAGGTGGGTGGTAAGCACGGGACAGATGGATGGGCAGGAGGTAAAGAAGAAATCCAGCAGGACCACCTTTCCTTCGAGGTCACGGCGGGTGACGGGCTGTCCCAGCTGGTTGACAAAGCGGAAGTCTTCGAGGCGGTGATAGAGGGTATCATAGGTCATGCGGCCGTCCCGCATCGAGGAATCCACACGCTCCACGATATAATGCCCGGGCATGCGGATATGGGTGTCGCTCAGGCGCTTGACGATGAGGAACCCGGCAACAGGCAGCCCGAGAATGACCAACAGTAGCCATTTCTTCCTCCATCGTCCTATGAGAGATTTCCTGGTAATGGCCGGGGGATTTACAGCGCGGGAGCAGGCCCGCCCCAACGCTTAACAAAAAAAAGGCAGCAGGGTTGTCTGCCGCCTCACAAGCTCAATGCTTTTGTCCGCTGACCTTTTCCCAGGGCGCCGAAGCTTCGATGACGTCCCGTTCATGGTGCCTCATGTTCTTCCAGGAATTGCCATCCCAGAGGAAGGCGACGATACCCCAGAAAATGAACAGGAGGGGCAGCAAGATGGTCCATACCAGCGTCTTGACCTCATGGCGCAGGTGCATGAACTCACCCACGATATAGAAAGCCTTGACGACGGTCAGGCCGATGAAGACGGCGTTCAGCAGGCCACGGTTGGGGAAACCTGTAAAATAATGCAGAAAGGCCAGCCCGATCTCTCCCAGGGTGATGAACAGGAGTATCCAGAATACCCTCATGAGGCTCTTCACGACGGGGTCTTTGCCCCCCTGTGCCTCGGCCGTATGCCCGTGTTGATTTTCCATTGCCTGCGTATGTTCCATAAGAATAATGTTCAAAGATACAGCAAATGCCGGCACACGCCGGGATTACAACAAATAAAAACAGGTGAACACATATACCCAAACCAGATCCACAAAGTGCCAGTACAGGCCAACCTTCTCGACCATCTCGTAATGCCCGCGCTTCTCATAGGTCCCTTTGATGACATTGATCAGGATGACGATGTTGAGCACCACCCCGGAAAACACATGGCAGCCGTGGAAGCCGGTGATCAGGAAGAAGTATCCCCCAAAGGCAGCAGGGCCCTCCGTGGCCTGGCCCTGGATGACGGGGCCCAGCATGTTAAAACTGGTGGTCACGCCCTTTTCGAGGATCAGGTCGGTCCATTCGAAAGCCTGGCAGCCCAGGAACAGCAGCCCGCCGATGATCGTGAACGTCAGCCACTTGGCCACTTCCTTCTGCCGCATCTGGTGGCCCGCATGCACGGCCAGCACCATGGTGACCGAGCTCATGATCAGGATGAAGGTCATGAGGCTCACCGATACCAGGGGCATGTTGCCATGGAGGAAAAAGAACTTGTCGAAGACCTCGTTGGCATCCGGCCAGTACGGTTCGCTGAAACGGGTGGTCCCGTAGGATATCAGCAGCGCCCCGAACGTAAAGGTATCGGACAACAGAAAGATCCACATCATCAGCTTACCATAGCTGGTGTTGAAAGGGGATACGCCTCCCCTCCACCAGCTCTTCCCCGTCTTGGGAGCGGTAAGGTCGGAAGTTGCCGTGACAGTATTGCTCATCGTTTAAATCACTAATGGTTAGCTAAATAATGGTTTTACCTTATCCAAAGGAAAAAGATGTATAAATAGATCCAAAGGCCTCCTACAAAATGCCAGTAGGTAGCCACCACTTCCACGGGTACCGCGCTGTATGCCCTGACGCGACGCCGGAAGGCCCGCAGGAACATCACCAGGAGCGCCACGACGCCTCCGAGCACATGCAACATGTGTGCCCCGGTGATGATGTACAACAGCGCCGCCGATACATTCCATTGCAGGCTGATGCCCTGCCGGTACAAGCCGGCGAAGCCGGCGGCCTGCAGGACCAGGAAGACCAGCCCCAGCAGCGCCGTCACCGTGATCCATCCCCTGTAGCGCCCCAACTGGTGCTGCCGGAAGTCGCGCAGGGCCAGGTGCATGGTCACGCTGCTGGCGATGATGACCAGCGTCGAGGCCCAGAACACATGCGGCAGGTCAAAATGCTGCCAGCTGTTGCGGGCATGCATCACCAGGTAGGCACTCGTGAACGCAGCAAAGAACATCACGATGCCGGCCAGGGCCAGCCACATGTTGAACTTATACGGATGTATGCGGTTCCTTCTTGCGTTCACAGGGATGCCTATATGCACATTTACGCTTTATGCTTACAACAAATCCTACACCTTGTCCGCCAGCAGGGCCAGCTGAACGACGGTCAGGTAAATATATGATCCGAACATCAGGCTCCGGGCATGCTTGACGTCACAATACCGGTACAACCCTATGGCCCGGTAGACAAAGAACAGGGTGACGGCCAGGATGATGCCCGCAGAGACGATTCCCGACAGGTGCAAAAAATACGGCAGCCAGCCCACCGGCAGCAGCAGGAAGGTATACATGACCGCCTGCAGGGCTGAAAACCGGTTTTTCCCCTCTCCCGAAGGCAGCAGCTTGAAGCCGGCCTTGCGGTAGTCGTCATAGGCGACCCAGCCGATGGCCCAGAAATGCGGGAACTGCCAGAGGAACTGAATGGCGAACAGCGCCCATCCGCCGTAGCTCAGGGGGCCGAACACCGCCCCGGTTCCGGCGACCCAGCCGATCAGGGGTGGCATGGCGCCCGGAAAGGCGCCCACGAAGACGGCCAGCGAGTTCCACTTTTTCCAGGGCGTATAGACGAAGCCATACAGGACCACGCTCAGCAGGCTGAGCACAGCGCTCAGGGGATTGAAGCAAAGGCCCATGATCATCAGGCCGGCCATGAGCAGGATCCCCGAGACGATCATCGCTTCGGTTACGCTCATCCGCCCGTCGGGCAAAGGCCTCTTGCGGGTGCGCGCCATCAGGGCGTCGGTGTCCCGCTCCATGATCTGGTTGATGCCGTTGGCGGCGCCGGTCACGCAGATGCCGCCGGCGAATATCAGCACCACCTTCCAGAAGCCAGGATGCAGGCCCGGGATCAGCAGATAGGCGATGGCGCAGGAAAACACCACCATGAAGGTCAGGGTGAACTTCACCAGCTGAAAATAATCCTTCACTTTCGCTGCTATCGCAAACGACCACGACAACTTTATGGTGTTTTCTCTGATCATCATTTTATCCCTCATGCGCTGGCTGCACCTTCATGATCCCCTCAGGCGGTGCCGGGCTTGGGCACCGGCACTTGGGGCAGATGCTCCTGCTCCTCCTCCGGCGTCAGCGGCACGTTCTGGGGTATGAAATCTATCCCGTTCTTGCTGTAGTCATATGGCCAGCGGTATACTTCGGGAATCTCCCCGACCCAGTTGCCGTGGCCGGCCTTGATGGGCGTGGTCCACTCCAGGGTATTGGACTTCCAGGGGTTGGGATCGGTTACCTTCCGGCCCTTGAAAATGCTGTAGAAAAAGTTAAATACGAACAGCAGGTTCACGATGAATACCAGGATGGCCACCACGCTGATGAAGGTATTGAGCCCTTCGAAAGGCTTGAAGGTATGCCAGGCGTCATAGTTGTAGTACCGGCGCGGCATGCCCGCCAGCCCCTCGTAGTGCATGGGCCAGAAGATCAGGTAAGCACCGACCAGGGTTACCCAGAAATGGATGTAGCCCAGGGTATTGTTCATCTTCCTGCCGAACATCTTGGGGAACCAGTGGTAGACACCGGCGAACATGCCCAGGAAGGCGGACACGCCCATGACCAGGTGGAAGTGTGCGATAACGAAGTAGGTGTCGTGCAGATCCAGGTCCAGCGCCGAATTGCCCAGCCAGATCCCGGTCAGCCCCCCCGAAATAAAGGTGCTCACGAAACCGATGGCGAACAGCATCGGCGGGTTGAGCGTGATCTTTCCTTTCCACAGGGTGGTGAGCCAGTTGAACACCTTGATCGCCGAGGGCACGGCAATCAGCAGGGTAAGGAGCACGAAGAACGCGCCCAGCAAGGGGTTCATCCCGGTGACGAACATGTGGTGGGCCCACACCAGGAAGGCCAGGATACAGATCGCGAAAAACGAGGTCACCATGGCCTTGTAGCCGAAAATGGGCTTTTTGGCATGGGTGCTCAGCAGCTCCGAAGCGATGCCCATCGCCGGCAGGATCACGATATAAACCTCCGGATGCCCCAGGAACCAGAAAAGGTGCTGATACAGGATGGGGCTGCCGCCCTGGTTGGGAAGCGCCTGGCCGCCGACATAGATGCTGGACAGGTAAAAACTGGTGCCCAGGTGGCGGTCAAACAGCAGCAGGATCATGCCCGACAGCAGGACGGGGAAAGAGAGCAGGCCGAGGGTGGCCGTAACCAGCAGGCCCCAGATGGTCAGGGGCATGCGGCTCATGCTCATGCCCTTGGTCCGCATGTTCAGGATCGTGGAAATATAGTTGATGCCCGCCATGAGCTGGGATACGATGAATATGGCCATCGAGGTGATCCAGAGGTCAGCCCCGAGGGCCGAGCCCGGCATGGCCTGCTTGAGCGCGCTCAGGGGCGGATAAGCTGTCCAGCCGCCGGAAAAAGGTCCCGTTTGCACGAACATGGAGGAAAACATGATGATGCTCGCGATGAAGAAGAACCAGTAGGACAGCATGTTGATGAAGGGCGAGGCCATGTCGCGGGCGCCCAACTGCAGGGGAATGAGCAGGTTGGCGAAAGTGCCGCTCATGCCGGCCGTCAGCACGAAGAAGATCATGATCGTCCCGTGCATGGTCGTCAGCGCGTAATAGAACTCCGGGTCCAGATGACCGCCGGCGGCCCAGTGCCCGAAGACCGCTTCCAGCCAGGGAAACGAGGTATCGGGAAAGCCCAGCTGCAGGCGGAACAGGACCGAAAACAGGCCTCCGATGATCGCCCAGATCATTCCCGTGATGAGGAACTGCTTGGCGATGATCTTATGGTCCTGGCTGAAAATGTACGTCTTGATGAAGGACTCCTGGTGGTGTCCATGCCCGTGCCCATGTTGGCCATCACCGTCATGTACATGTCCCTGCACGGCAGCCTGCGCGGGCAGGGCTGCTTCATGGTGGCTCATTGCTTCGTTGCTCATGATCAAAATTTTTTTATACGCACCGGTTAAAACCGGACAACTTTATCCTCAATTTATACTATCGGCCCCGTCCGGCCAAATGTTCAGCGCAAGGCTACAGATTTGGTGCTGTCGGTGGCGGAAGGCACGCCCAGGGTGCTGTCCTTGGCAGCCGGGCTTGCCTGGGACATGGCCAGCTGGTATTGAGACTTCTGGGAGGCTACCCATTTGTCGAATTCCTGCTGGGTTTCCACGATGATGGTGGCACGCATGGAATAGTGGCCGTTGCCGCAGAGCTGGTCACAGGCCAGCTCATAGACGAAATCCTTGTCGCCGGTCTTTTTCTTCATTTCTGCCGTGGTGATGGTGGGCGTAAACCACAGGGTGGTCGGAATGCCCGGCACCGCGTCCATCTTCAGCCGGAAATGCGGCAGGCCCACGTCATGGATGACGTCCTGCGAGTTGATGATCAGCCGGACGGGCTTGTTGACGACCAGGTGCATGATCCCGGAGGACACCACATCGTCCTGGTTTTTTTTGTCGGCCCAGTCCTGGCCCAGGGGATTGTTCTTGACGGGATCGATCAGCGTATAATCCTTCTTGCCCAGCTGATCGTCCTTACCTCCGTAACGGAAGAGCCACTGGAACTGCTTGCCGGTGACCTCGATGGCCATGGCATCCTTGGGCGCTTCACCCGTGAGCTTGAACCATTCTTTCAGGCCGATCACCACCAGGATCAGCAGCACCACGGCGGGAATGGCCGTCCAGATGTATTCGAGTTTGTTGTGCTCCGGGAAATAAAAAGCCTTACGCCCCGGCTTGTCGTGGTAGCGCCAGGCAAAATAGAACAGGAGCACTTCGGTGCCGATCAGGACGATGCCGGTAATGACCAGGGTCACATACAGCATCTTGTCCAGGGTTACGCCCTGCACCGAGGCTGCCTCAGGCAGCAGCTTGTCCTTGAGTATTTCGTTGCATACATATAAGCCGATGAGCCCCAGGACCAGAAATACGATCATCAGCGCGGCATTCACCTTGTTGGACTGTTCCTGCGCCTTCTTCTCTCCCTTTAGCACGGACACATACTCACTGGCCTTGGCGATCTGGAAAATGACCACCAGGATAAGCACTACCGTAATAACTACCAGAAAACCTGACATGACTTTCTATTGAATAAGGTTGTTTAACAATCAAAGAACACAGTGCCCGGGACAGTGTCCGGCCACGGCCGTTATCACGACTGATGTATAAGGGTTTCCTTCATGTACGGATGA
This sequence comes from uncultured Chitinophagaceae bacterium, assembly GCA_966252445.1. Classification (GTDB taxonomy): domain Bacteria; phylum Bacteroidota; class Bacteroidia; order Chitinophagales; family Chitinophagaceae; genus CBINPH01. The sequence continues at coordinate 8,655 of CBINPH010000075.1, forward strand.
TTTTTCAGGTACAGCGGCGCTTTGGCCAGCTGCCGGGTGACGAGCAGGATCATCAGGCCGATAAAGCCCAGCGTGATGCCGATCTCGAACCAGCCGAGGTGCCAGTCGTTCCCCAGGGGGCCCGGCATGAACATGATGAAAAAGTCCAGATAATGCCCCATGAACACCAGCATGGCCATGTAGGCCACGATGGTATAATTGCGTTTCGAATCCCTCGTCATCAAGATCAGGAAGGGGGTCACGAAATTGATGATGATGTTCAGGTAGAACAGGGTATGATAGGAACCCCAGATGCGGATGGCGAAATAGGTGGTCTCTTCGGGGATGTTGGCATACCAGATCAGCATGTACTGGGCGAACCAGAGGTAGGTCCAGAAGATGGAAAAGGCAAACATGATCTTGCCCATGTCATGGAGATGCTCGTAGGTGATCCACTCCATGAAGCCGAGGTTACGCAGCATGATCACGAACAAGGTAATCACCGCCATGGCGCTGACGAACGAGCTGGCGAAAATGTACCAGGCGAACAGCGTTGAATACCAGTGGGCATCAATGCTCATGATCCATTGCCAGGAAGAAGTGGAATTGGTCACGAAAAAGATGGCCACGAAGCCGGTGGCGATGGCGCCCGTCTTCCAGAACAGCTTGGTGCTGCCCTTGGGGGCCAGGTCCTGCTTCAGCGATACCTTCCGCAGGCGCATGGCCATAAAAGCCCAGGCGGCGATGGTCGCGGCGCTCAGCACGGTAAAGAAACCGGGATTCAGGAAGGGCTTCTTCTTCTGCAGCAGGTGATCATGGGCCACCAGGTTCTTATCCACCCACTCGTATATCGCATGCTTGTCGCCCCAGACGATGCACATCATCACGACGAAGGCAATGACCCCCAGAACGGGGACGGCCATCATGATGGCCTCCATGACGCGCCGGTAGGCGATATGCCAGCTGGCCTGCGCCAGGGTCGCCGCGCAGAACCATACAATGACGGCCACGGCCACCAGCAGGAAGAAGACGCTGTTGAACAGCAGCACCGTCCAGAAGCGGGAATCGCCTTCGCCGCCCGTGAGCGTGATCAGCCCTATGATCAGCGCCAGCAGCCCTACACCCAGCAACACAAAGCTGATGGTCTTCAATTTCGCCGGCAGAATGAATTGCTCTTTCATCTATCTGGTTATTGTAATGATCCTTTGTTTGATTGACTACTCATTTTCCTGCGCTCGTCGCCAGGGGATGATACGCGGCCTGCATGGCCAGCCGGGTGGAATCCTCCCGCGCCGGTGTAGAACCATTCTTCTCTTGCACATCCTTGATATAGGAAACCACCATCCAGCGCTGGTATTCATCCAGCTGGCTGGCGTAGGAGCCCATCATGTTGTGGCCGTAGGTGGCCACATAGAATATCGTCCCGGCCGGCAGGGTGGACTTGGGTCCCGAAATGAAATTGGCGGGGGCGGCGATATAGGGCCCGGCACCGCCCTTGTAGAGCGGTCCGTTCCCATCCAGCTTTTCCCCGTGGCAAATGGCGCAGTAGATGTCGAAGAGCCGCTTGCCCTCGGCCAGCACACTGTCGTTGACCGTGATGGGATTCACGGTAGTCCCGGAAAAGGCGTAGCCCGAATCGCTGAACGGCGTATGGTAGGGCAGCATGGCGCCCCGCTTGATGGTTCCGGGCACCGGTGGGCGGCTGCTCTGGTTGTCGGCGAACACGGGATTCGGGGTATACGCGTCATATGCCCGGGAATAGGTCATGTCGGGCATATAAGTATGGTTCGGCTCCCGGTGCTTGCCGTTGCAGGCCGCGAGGAGAATCATTCCCCCGGAGATGACCAAAGCGGTGATATGGATCCTTTTCACTAGCAATTAATTTATTTTATCATTGTCCTCTCTTGTGCCGGAGGGCCTTGCCCTCAGGATGTCGCTACCTTTTCCGCAGCCTCTTCTATTTCGTAACGGGAGAGAATGGCCACGCCATTCCAGCTTTTTTGTCC
>CBINPH010000076.1:0-10497 GCA_966252445.1 uncultured Chitinophagaceae bacterium
TTTGCGAATACTTCACCGTGAGGCCGCGCCGCCGGAGATTGGCCGCCCGCCGCAGGTAATCCCGAACGCCGGGCATCATCGGTTCGTACTCGCTAAAGAACGCGCGGCGGAATTCCGCGGTTTGGTTGCCACGGGCTTGGCCGAAGCGGTGGAGGTATAGATTGCCGTTGTTGGCAGCACGGAGGCCATGGTTCACCGAGAGGTAGCGGGCCTCCATGAGGGGAACGGTGACGGCGGCCAGCGGGGGAGGGCTCCCCGCCACCAGGGCGGCGGCGGCTTCGCGCGCTCCGGCCGCGGCAGCGATCTCTGCGAAATAGGGAATGGCGGCGCGGGCCCGCCACCGGGCGGTCAGCCTGGTTGTGGGGCTGATCCGGCTGTATGCCGGCGCCTGTGCGTGTTCATCGGCCATGGCTCTGGCTTTACTACGCCCGGCCCTGCCGGGCATGAGCACAAAGATAACCTGCCCCCCGCGCCCCGCAGCAGGGAAATCGGTCGACGGGCGGTGGCCGCCGGCCGGTACAGGCGGCGGGGGACGAACTCCCCGGCCTTGCTCAGCCGGGCTCGTCGTGGTTGTCCCCGCCCAGGCTGTAGTAGTTGTTCTCCTCGTCCTCTTCCCCGATGGACTCGTTGGCGTCATCCAGTTCGGCTCCGGGCACATCCAGGCCTTCGTCCAGGTCCTGCTCCGGAACCTCCCCGGGGTTGCGGGCGCCCTTTCGGTCCCGTCCTTCCCGGAAAGGCACCTCCTCTTCCTGGCGGTAAATATCTTCTTCCGGCGGGTGCTCCGGATATCCCGGCGTCTCTTCCGCACGGGCCTCGCCGGACTTGTCTTCGCCTGCTTTCTTCTTGTTCATGGTCTTCGGTTTTGATGAATGGCTCTTCTCAATGTAGGCCTTTTCCGGCGCATGGCCCAATTCCGCCCCGGAGCCAACCATTCTGCCGGGAGATTGTTAATAGCGTTCGAAAACCCTTGCGCATGCAGTTACGATCCCTGGGCGGCTCGGACATCATGGTCGCCCCCCTCGCCTTTGGCGGCAACGTGTTCGGCTGGACCCTCGACGAGCGGTCCTCCTTCGCCATGCTGGACGCCTTCACCGACGCCGGCTTCAACCTCATCGACACCGCCGACACCTATTCGCGGTGGGTCCCCGGCCACCGGGGCGGCGAATCAGAGACCATCCTGGGCCGGTGGATGAAAGCCCGCGGCAACCGCAGCCGCGTGGTCATCGCCACCAAGGTCGGCGGGGATATGGGCCAGGGCCACAAGGACCTGTCGGCGACCTACATCACCACGGAGCTGGAGCAGTCCCTTCGGCGTCTGCAAACGGACTACGTAGACCTGTACCAGGCGCATTACGACGATCCGGACACGCCGGTGGAAGAGACCCTGGAAACCTTCGACAGGCTGGCCAGGGCGGGGAAGCTGCGCATCATCGGCGCATCCAATTTCACACCGGAGCGGCTGGAAGCCTCTCTGGACGCCAGCGACCGCCATGGCTACCCGGCCTACCGCACCCTGCAGCCGCTCTACAACCTGTATGACCGCGAGCCCTTCGAAAAACGCCTGGAGCCCCTGTGCCGGGAACGAGGCCTGGGCGTGCTCAGCTATTACTCCCTGGCCAGCGGCTTCCTCAGCGGAAAATACCGCGGGGAGGAGGATAAGAGCAAGAGTCCGCGCGGGGCGGGCATGGACAAGTATTTTAACGAAAGGGGGTTCCGCATCCTCGACGCCCTGGACCGCGTGGCGGAGGGCGCCGGCGTACATCCCGCCACGGCGGCCCTCGCCTGGCTGCTGAGCCGTCCCTCGGTGACGGCGCCGGTCGTCAGCGCCACCAGCCCGGCACAGCTGGAGGCGCTGTTCTGCGCTGCGGAGCTGACCCTGGACCAGGACGCCCTGCAGCTCCTGGACGAGGCCAGCGCCTGGTCCTGAGCTCAGAGCAGGGGAGAGACCAGCCTGGCGGTGCGCTCCGCCAGCTGGCGGTACAGGGAACGGTCCTGCCAGCGTTGGGGATCGATGCGCCGGGCGTGCTCCAGGTCCGCCAGAAAAATGTCGCGGAGTTGCCCGGCCACCGCGCCGTCGTAGACTACGGCGTTCACCTCGAAATTCAGGTCGAAACTCCGGAAATCCATATTGGCCGTACCCACGATGGCGACGTTGCCATCCGTCACCATCGTCTTGGCATGCACGAAGCCGCGGGTATACTGGTAGATCTCCACACCGGCCCGCATGAGGTCCCCGTAATAGGAACGGGCCGCCAGGTTCACCAGCCGGGTGTCGGAACGCAGAGGCACCAGTATCTTGACCGCGATGCCGCTGAGCGCGGCGATGCGCAGGGCATCCACCAGGCCTTCGCCGGGAATGAAATAAGGGGTGGTGATGAGGATCTCCCGCGTGGCCAGGCTGATGGCCTGGAGGATGGAGAACAGGATGGTGGGCATTTCTGAGTCGGGGCCGCTGGCGGCGATCTGCACCACCTGGCCCCCGTTTTCTTCCGGCAGCGGCGGGAAGTACCGCTCGTCCGGCGCCAGCGGCGCCCCCGAGCAGAAGCGCCAGTCACAGAAAAACAGGTACTGCAGGTATTGCACCCCCGGGCCGTCAATGCGCAGATGGGTGTCCCTCCAGTATTTGCGGGGCAGGCGGTCCGGCCCGTTCACATACCGGTCACTGACGTTGATGCCGCCGACAAAGGCCGTCTGCCCATCGACCACGATGATCTTGCGGTGGTTGCGGTAGTTGAGGCGGTTGGCCAGGAAGAAAAAGAACACCTTGAAAAAGGGATAGGCTTCCACCCCCGCCTCGCGGAGGCGGCGCCGGAAGCGGGCGCCCAGGCCATGGCTGCCGAAATCGTCATAGATCAGGCGCACCGCCACGCCCTCTGCCGCCTTGCGGATGAGCAGCTGGGCCAGCGCCTCCCCGATCCCTTTCTCTTCGAAAATGTAGTACTCCAGATGGATATGGTGCCTGGCCGCGGAGACGGCTTCCAGCACCTCGGGGAATTTCTGCTCCCCGTTGACCAGCACGCGTACCCTGTTGCCCCCCGTCAGGGGGCTGCTGCCGTCCCGCAGCAGCAGGGCCGCCAGCTCCCGGTGCCCTTTCAGGGCGCCGGGATGACCATCCAGCACCTGCAGGGAATACCGCGCCAGGCGCTCCTGCAGGCGCGCTGCCAGCGCGTCATCTTCCAGCAGCTTCCGGCTGTACAGCCTTTTTTTCCGGTAGTTGGTGCCAAACAGGAAATAGATGAGCATGCCCGCCACGGGTACGAAGAGGGCCAGCAGCAGGTAAGCCAGCGTCTTGGGCGTGCTGTCGGTATTGTAGATGATGCGCAGGCACACCAGCGCCAGCACAATGCCGTAGGCGATCTCATAGAGCAGCAGCCAGTTCATGGGCGGGGGCGCGCAGGCCGGAAAGATATCCCCCAAGATACAGCGGGGAAAGAGCACCGCCAAATCAGGCCCTCAGCCCAACTCGCTCAGCAGGCCCTGCAGATCCAGGGGACGGGTATACATATCCAGCGCCCCATCGGGGCGGCGCGGCCACTGCTCCCGCGGGCGGTCCCAGTACAGTTCCACCCCGTTGCCGTCCGGGTCGTCCAGGTACAGGGCCTCCGAGACCCCGTGGTCGCTGGCTCCCGTCAGGGGATAGCCGGCCTCCCGGATCCGCCGCAGGATGGCGGCCAGGTCGCGGCGTTCGGGATAGAGGATCGCCGTGTGGAACAAGCCGGGGGCCCGGGGCGGCGCGGGCGGGGCGCCGGCGCTGTACCAGGTGTTCAGGCCGATGTGGTGATGGTATCCCCCGGCGGACAGGAAGGCCGCCTGGTCGCCGTACAACTGCATGAGGCTGAACCCGAGCAGGTCGCGGTAAAAGGCGAGGGCGCGCTGCAGGTCGGAGACCTTCAGGTGCACATGGCCGACGCGTGTCTGCGCCGGGACGGTATAAAGCTGATCTGTGGACATATCCGGTATGGTCGGTGATGCGCGCTGCCCTTCCCTCCGCCTTTATGGGATCCTTTTTCCTTTCTGCCCTCAGGCTTGCCCCCCGGCCGCCAGGGCCTCCAGGCGCTGCATGGAGCGGACCAGGCTGCGGCCGGGAAGGCCCAGCGCCTTTTCCAGCATGCCCGCCAGGGTCTTTTTCCTGTACAGGTCTATCGTCAGGCGGGTCCCGCCATCCTCCTCCCGCAGCTGAAAACGGCGGATATCCTTTTTCTCTTCCGTGCTTTCGGTGAACTCCAGGCTGTTGTCGTCAAAGCGGTAGCTGGTGGACCGGTAGGTCACCGCTCCCCCGGCCAGGATGGCGCGGCAGCTCATGCCTACGCGGGGCAGCTCGGGGTCGGAGAGCTCCTCGACGCGGCGGAGCCCCTGCCACCAGGAGGGACGGTTGCGGAAATCGCCGGTCAGGTGAAAGAGCCGGATCAGGTCTGTCGGGTATCGCGCACTGTGGCTGGCCACCTGCTGCATGCCCTCCATGGGCGGCGGGGGCCAGGGCTCCGCGCCGAGGTTTTGCCGGAGGGGACCCAGGCGGGCGTAGCGGAAGGGGATCTCCCCCGTTTCAGTCGGCTTGCGGCTGCTCTCCCAGGAGAGCCAGCCGGGGGAGTCCAGGGGAGGATCCGCCAGGGAGAGCCCGGGGGTGACCAGCCAGTATTCATGCTGGTCGATATCGTTCTTCAGGAGCTGGTGTGCGACGATGACGTCCCTGCCGATGAGCTTGCGGAAGGTCTTGACCTGGTAGCCCGTGAATTCCCCGTAGTGGGTGACGAACTTCAGCGTCAGGTCTATGGCCTGCCTGCAGGCCATGCACTGGCAGTACTTGTGCTGGTCGTAGGCGATCAGGTGGCGATGGAAGGCGGAGAACATGGCGGCCACCTGGCGGTACAGCGTCTCCATGGGCGGCGGCTCGCCGAATTTGTAAAAAAGGATGGCGTCTCCTTCAATCTCGGAGACCTCCAGGCCCAGCTCGTTGGCATTGATGAGGGCTTCGAGCAGCTGCTGGATGATCAGGCGGCTGTGGTCGATCTCCGCGGCCTGCACGAAGCGGGTGAAGCCGCTGATGTCCGGAATAAACAACAAACCTCTGTTTTCCATGAGGGGAGCGCTCCTGGTTTTGGCTTTTCCAAAGATAAGGCTTTCCGGCCGCTGCGCCTTCAGGGAAGGGGGCGCAGGCGCCAGGACTGCCGGAAGGCAGGGCCCCGGTTCTCGAAGGCCTGCCGCCGCCAGGGGTCCAGGGCCGCCAGGAGGCGCGGCAGCGCGCTCAGGCGCCCGCGGTCTGCCTCTCCCCGGGCCTCGACGGCCAGGCCGGCATCCCGGAAAAAGCGCTCGGCACTTCCGAAATCGCTGAACTTCTTTTCTTCTATGCCGTGCTCTTCGGCAAAGCGCCGCAGCGGCTCCTCGCGGTAGGCCGGGATGCCGCCGGGGCGGCGGATGTAGATATCGCCGGTGATCCAGCAGCCCCCCCGCTCCAGCAGGGCGCGGCGGATGATGCCGCAGAGCCGCACCTTCTCCGCCTCGTCCAGGTACATGAGCAATCCTTCGTTGAGGATCACCAGCTCTCCCGGCGCAAAATGGTCCAGCGCCCCGGCGAAGGCCTCTTCGTCCAGGGCATTGAGGGAGATGATCTCCAGCCGTCCGGGGGGCGGCGGTGCCCCTTCCTCCAGGGCATCCACCAGCGCCCGCTTGGGCGCGGTCACAGCGGGGAGGTCGGTGTCCAGGTAATGGCAGGGTCCCCGGCGGACGCGGTCCAGGCCGCGGAAGGAAAAGCCGGAGGAGAGCTCCAGCACGCGCTCCGCTGATGTCTCCGACAACAGGGCGTCCAGGCTCCAGTAGCGGGCTTCGAAGTGCAGCACGCGGCCCCAGAACAGGGGGTTCTGGTTATCCATGTCCGGCAGGAAAGGCTCGGGGGCGGCGAGCAACGCCGCGCCTTCCCGGGCCAGGGGTATGTCGGTATGGCCCTTCAGGAAAAGCAAGGCCCTGGCCGAAGGGCTGATGCTTTCAAAATCGCGGTGTTCGGCAGACGGCGCTGTCATGGTCCTGGTTTTAGGTGCGGGGGGCTTCTTCAGCTGCTCCGCTTCTCGTCCATAAGCAGCTGCAGGGCGTGCTCCATGGAACCGGCAGCGACGACCTCGCCGGCGTTGACGAAAAATATCTCGTCCGCGTTCTCGATGGTGTTCAGGCGGTGGGCGATGATCACGCGGGTGGTCGTGCCGGGCAGGTTTTTGAGGATCTCTTCCAGCAGCTGCTCGGTCACCGTGTCGATGTTGGCCGTGGCCTCGTCGAGGATCAGGATATCGGGATCCCGCAGCACCGCGCGCATAAAGGCGATGAGCTGCTTCTGCCCCAGGCTGAGCGTTCCCGGCCCGCCGACGGGCGTGCGCAACCCCGCATCGAACTTGTCGAGCAGCCGTTCCAGTCCCGCCTCACGGAGCACCGCCGTCAGGGCCTCCTCCGTGTAGCCGTGGTAGCGTTCGTTGCCGAACAGGATGTTGTCCATGACCGTGCCGCTGAACAGGAAGGGGTCCTGCAGGATAAAGCCGATCCGGCGGCTCCGCTCTGCAGGCGTGTAGCTGCGGATGTCCCTGCCGTCCAGGAAGACCGTGCCTTTCACAGGGTCGTAGAGGCGGGCGATCAGCGAAGCGCTGGTGGTCTTGCCTCCGCCCGTAGGGCCGATGAAGGCGTAGGTCTTGCCGCGCTCCAGGGTGAAGCTGACGTCACGCAGGATATCTTCGCCACCCTCATAACGGAAACGCACCCCCCGGAACTCCAGCAGTGCCGCGCTGCTCCTGTCGCTGCCTGCCGGCACCGGCGCCAGGTCGGACTCCAGCCGCAGGATGTGGGAGACGCGGTCCCAGCCCGCCAGGGCCACCTGGAAGCCGGCCCAGAGGGCCGCCAGCTGACGCAGGGGGCTGTAGAAACGGTCGGCATAGGCCAGGAAGCTGATCAGCAGGCCCACCGTAAACTGGCCCTGCACAATGAGGTAAATGCCATACACCAGCACGGCCAGCTGGGCCAGATGGGTGAAAAAGCCGTAGACCGGCATCAGCAGGTTGTTGGCGAATCCCGCCTTCACGGCGGTGGCGTAGTTGACGCTGTTCGCGTCGGCAAAGCGCTGGCGGAAATAATCCCGGCGGTTGAAGGCGACCAGGGTCTTGAAATTGTCGAGGCTCTCCTGCACCTCGGCGCTGAGGCCGCCGGCGTTCTTCAGGCTGACGGCATTCCTGCGCTTGATCCAGGGGGACGCCAGGCGCGTGAACAGCAGGATCGCCAGGGCCGGCGCCAGGGCGGCGGCCCCCAGCCGGGGATGGATGCTCAGCAGGAATATCCCCGCACCCACCATGGTGAAGATGCTGCCTACAAAACGCATCAGCGACTGGGAAAAAAACTGGTTCAGTTTATCGGTGTCGTTGTTGATGCGGGCGATGAGGTCTCCCGCCCTGTTCTGGTTAAAAAAAGCAATGGGCAGCTCCTGCAGCTTGTTGAACACGGCGTTGCGCAGGTTGAACAGCACCTGCTGGCCCACGCCGCCCATGAGCTGGGTCTGGGCATAGTTGGCCGCCAGCGCCACGACGTATATCGCGAGGAGCAGGGCACCGTTGAGCAGCACGCCGCGCATCTCGCCATGGGCCACATAGCGGTCGATGGTCAACCCGATGATCAGGGGGCCGACCAGGTTGAGCACCGAGTTCAGCAGGATGGCGCCCAGGGCCAGCAGCAGGGGCCGCCGCTCCCCTCGCACCAGGGCCCACAGCTTGCGGACGGTGGCGGCAGCGCTTTTCTTGCCCTTGTCGGCCTCCTGGATGTCAAAGAGATTGTAATGCATAGTGGCTCGTGCTTCGCTGGGACTGATAAATCTGGTTGTATTCGGGGCTGTGCCGCATCAGCTGCTCATGCGTCCCGCAGCCGACGACCTCTCCCTGCATGAGCAGGATGATCTGGTCATAGTCGGCCACCGTGTCGATCTTCTGGGTGACCGACAGCAGGGTCACACCGGGGTATTCCCGGCGCACATTGTCGAGGATGAGGCGTTCGGTCTGGGGATCCACCCTGGCGGTAAAATCGTCGAGCAGGAGGATGCGCGGCGCGATGGCCAGCGCCCGCGCCAGCATCACCCGCTGCTTCTGCCCCCCGGAGAGGCTGTTGCCCCGCTCGGAGATGACCGTATCCAGTCCTTCGCTCAGCTGGGCAACCAACTCTTCCAGCGCGGCCGTGCGCAGGGCCTTGTCCATGGCCTCTTCGGTGACCTTCCGGTTGAAGGCGATGTTTTCCCGGAGGCTCATGCGAAAGATGATGCTGTCCTGGAACACCAGGCCCACCTGCTCATGGAAATTTTCCGGGTCGTAATCGCCAAGCGGCCGGCCGTCGATGAGCACGCGGCCGGCGTCGGGGCGGCGCAGGCCGGTCAGCAGGTGAAGGAGCTGGGTCTTCCCCGCCGCCGTGGGGCCGATGATCGCCGTCCGCGTGCCGGCGTTCACCCGGAACGACACCTCCTTCAGGGCGGGCTTCCCCTCGAAGGACAGCGTCACCCCTTCCAGCACGATGTCGCCCTGCAGCGGGCGGCGCAGGGCACCGCCGGCGGGGGGGTCGGGAGCATCCAGGACGCGCTGCACGCGCTGGTAGGAGGCGCTGGCCTGGGCGATCACGCCGCTCATGAAGCCGATCAGGATGATGGGGAAGATCAGCAGGGCGATGTAACTGTTGAAGGCCGCGAAGTCGCCCAGCGTCATGTCGCCGCCGATCACGAAACGGCCGCCCATGACCAGGACGGTCAGCATGGCCAGGTTGGCCACGAAAGTGACCACGGGGATCAGGGTGGCGAAGAGGCGGAGGATAGACAGCCCCAGGCGCCGGGCCTCGGTGTTGGCGTCCATAAATTTTTCGTAGGCCGGCAGCTGGGCGTTCAGCACGCGGATCAACGCCGCCCCCAGGATGCTCTCGTTGATGACCCGGTTCAGGCGGTCGATGACCTCGCGGCTTTTCGTGTACAGCACCCGCACCTTGCGCAGCACGAGATAGAACACGCCGCCAATGAGGGGGATGATGGTGAGCACGGCCAGGGCCAGCTGGGCGTTGATGCTGATGAGCAGCACCGAAGCCCCGATGATGATGCACAGGGAAGAGACGATGGACACGATGGCCTGGGCCACGAAGTTCTTGATGGCGTCCACGTCGGAGGTGAGGTTGGTGAGCAGCCGGGAAGAGCTCATGCCCTCGACGGCGGCATAGTCCTGGCGCGAGATCTTCTCCGCCAGCCTGTTGCGCAGGTCACGGGCCACACGCTCCGAGGCGAAGGTCTGCACCATGCTCTGCAGGTAGGTGAAGAGGAACACCCCCAGGGCGGCCAGGCCGAACTGCATCAGCAGGCGGCGGTAGTCCAGGGTGCCGCTGCCATAAGCGTCGATGCCGCCGGCCACGATTTTGGGCACCACCAGGTTGATGCCGTTGCTGCACAGGGCCAGCAGCACCAGCAGGGCTATCCGGCCGGCATAGGGTTTCAGCAGGGTGGTCATGCGTGGTTTGCGCGGCGAAGCCGGCCCGGCACTGGGTGTTTCATCCATGAATGCTGCGGTTGTGGTCTTGAAGCGGGGCCGCGCCGCAGGATCCCGGGGAGCGGCGCGGCAGCAAAAATAAGGTATCCTGCGCTGCCGGCCGCGGGAAACGGCGGCTTGGCGGCGGCAAGGTAGGGTCGGAGCGGCGGCAGGCGCAAAGGCGGATCGGCCAACGGGCTGCCGGCGTCGGTGAATGCGGGTGGCGGCCCGGGCGGAGGGTGTATCTTTGTCGTATGGACCCAGCCCCCAGTTGCCTGTTCTATGCCAGTCCCCTGGGCTGGCTCCGCATCGAGGCCGGTGACGATGCCGTCACGGGCGTGTGGTTTTGCAGCCGCCGCGAGGGCAGGGACCGCCCGGGCCCCCTGGCGCGGGCCGCACAGGAACAGCTGGCCGAGTACTTCGAGGGCGCGCGCAGGACCTTTACCCTGCCCCTGCAACCCCTGGGGTCGCCTTTCCAGCGCCAGGTATGGGCGGCCATGCAGGGCATTCCCTACGGCCATACCCGCAGCTACAAATCCATCGCCGCCGCCCTGGGGGACGCCGGTGCCCTGCGGGCCGTGGGGCAGGCCAGCGGGCAGAACCCTTTGCCTATACTGATCCCCTGCCACCGCGTCGTGGGCAGCGACGGCGCCCTGAGAGGCTATGGCGGCGGGCGCTGGCGGAAAGAATGGCTCCTGCGCCACGAAGGATGGCTGCCCCGGCAGACGGCGCTTTTCCCGCCGGCCTGAGGGCGCCCTGCCCATTGCAGGATCACTAAATATTGGCCGGAGCCTTTGGATAATCCTCAACGGCAGGCGGAGCCTGATGGATAAAAGACAAGGAAAAAAGGGACCGGGGAAAAAGACCACGGCCCTACCCCGCCGGCGGCTGCCCGGCCGCGGACCCAAGCCGAAAAAATCCCGTAAAATTGCCCGGTCGGCGCCACAACCGCCGCGGGACAACAGCATGGAATTCTTACCCACTGAGA
>CBINPH010000077.1:0-10483 GCA_966252445.1 uncultured Chitinophagaceae bacterium
ACCGTGGCGGGGATGGGATCTCCCTCCGGGGTCGTCTCGCCGCGGAAAATAATGGTGGCATCCTTGCGCGGGTCACCGGGTTCGAAGGCATGCACCAGGTCTTCCGTAGGCACATTGAAGCCCCAGCCTCCGCCGACTACGCTGCGCACCCCCTGCACCTGGGAATACTGGGAATTGGAAGCGGCCCCGTTGCCCACCACCAGGTCGGCCTGGATCTCGAACACCGATTCGACGCTGTTCTCATGGGCCACCCGGAACAGCTGTTCAAAGCTGGGATAGAGATCATATTTACCCAGACCCATCACCTGGTTGGTCAGGTCGAGGACCTGGTCCCACTTCTGCTGATACATGGCCACCTTCGCATGCAGCGCCAGGGCCGCGCCTTTCGTGGCTCTTCCCACGTCCGCTCCCGAATACTGCACGGGCAGGCCTGCGGCATCCGTCAGGTCCTGTTCTATAGCCGCCCAGACCTCGGCCTTGGGCGTTCTGGGCAGGTTGTAGGCCGATGCATCCTGGGGCACATGCAAACGCAGGGGCACATCGCCGAAGGCCCGCACCAGCCGGAAGTATTCGTAGGCCCGGATAAACTTGGCTTCCAGCAGGTACCTCGCCTTGAGGTTGGGGTCCATGTTGATGGCAGGGATATTATCCAGCACCTGGTTGCACAGGTTGATGGTCTGGTAACGGCCGTTCCAGAAATCGGCGAGCTGGCCCTGGGTAGAGGTCACCGTGAAATTGTTGTAGGAATTCATGAAAGGCACCGATCCATCGGAGGGGTCACTGCCGGTCTCGGTGTCGTCGGAGCCCAGGCTTTCTATGGCGATGGGGGCGAAAGCCACCTCGGTCCAGCTGCGGAGGTTGGCATATATGGCGTTCACCGCCTTGGTCGCATCCGCCTCGGAAGTCCAGAACTGCACCGCCGGCTGCTGGCCCTGGGTGGGGACATCCAGAAAGCCTTTCGAGCAACTGCACAACCCCATCAAAAAGGCCATCGCCGCGCATACCAGAATATTTTTCGGTTTCATGATACAGGATTGAGTTGTTAGAAAGTAAGGTTGACGCCGAAGTTATAGGTCGCATACAACGGGTATACGCTGTTGTCGACCCCGGCCTTGGTGGGTGCGCCGCCTACCTCGGGGCTGAACCCCTTGTACCCCGTCAGGGTCAGGGGATTCTGCGCGTTCACATACAACCTCAGCTGGCTGATCTTCCAGCGGCTGACCAGCCCGTTGGGCAGCGTATAGCCCAGCTGGGCATTGCGGATACGCACATAGCTGCCGTCGCTCACATAAAAGGAATTCGAGCGGGGGTTCTGCCCCCCGGCCAGGTACACCGAAGGATAGGTATTGGAGGTGCCCTCTCCATGCCAGCGGTGCTGGTAAAAGTCCTCGGTGAAGTTCTCCGTACCGAAGCGAAGGGCCGTATTGGCATTGTATATGTCCACACCGGCGACGCCCTGGAAATCCAGAGACAGGTCGAAGCTGCCGTAGCGGAAGGCCGTGTTCAGCCCGAAGACGTATTTGGGATTGGGGTTGCCCAGCACCACCCGGTCCTTGTCGTCGATCACCCCGTCCCCATTCACGTCGGCCATCTTAAAATCACCGGGAACCGCATTCGGCATCAGCATATCCCCGCTCTTCGACACATAGTCCTGGATCTCCTGTTCGTTCTGGAAGATCCCCAGCACCTGCAAACCTATGAACTGGCCTATGGGTTCTCCCAGGACCGTACGGGTATTCCAGTTGGCGGACCCCGTGGTTCCCACGGCCTGATAGATGGGGTTGGCGCCCGTGGACACCGCCAGCACTTTGTTGTTGTTGATGCCCAGGTTGGCGCTCAGCGAGTAATCCAGTCCTGAGGCGGAGCTGGATTTCCAGGTGACCAGAAATTCAAAGCCCTGGTTCTGGAAGGTGGCCTGGTTGCCGGTGATGGTGCTGCCTGAGGTGCCCAGGGAGCCCAAGATCGGAATATCGAAAATTGCGTTTTCCGTCTTCTTGTTGTAAAAGCTGATCTCTGCATACAGCTTGTTCTCCAGCAGGGATGCCTCCAGGCCGACATCCGTACCCACGCCTTTTTCCCAATAGGTCGCCGGCGGCACGATGGTGTTGATGCTGGCCCCCGGCGCGGTGGATCCGTCACCGCCCACATAGATGAACTCCGGCGTCTGGGTTACCTTCAGCACGGAGAGGTTCGCCGGTACGCTCATGTTACCGATCTTGCCCCAGCTGCCCCGCAACTTCAGGCTGTTGAACAGCTCCTGGTTCTTCATGAAGCGTTCCTCCGAAATGACCCAGCCTACCCCCACCGAGGGAAAATATCCCCAGCGGTTGCTGCCGGAAAACTTGGAAGAGCCATCCGCCCGCATGGTCGCCGTGAGCAGGTAGCGGTCCATAAAACTGTAGTTTACCCGCCCGAAATAGGAGGCCACCGTGTTGAAGGTCCCTTTGTCCTCAATGTTGCGGTTGTCGCCCAGGCTGAAGTAATAGTCTCCCTCGCTGTTGTTGGGCACATTCTCGGCGGAGGCCGTCGACTCCCGGTACTGATACGACTGGGCACCCTGTCCGAGCAGGACGGTGAGGTTGTGGCGGTCGAAGCGGTTCTGGTAGGTGAGGGTGTTTTCCAGGATCCAGTTCCGGGTCGCGCCGATGGTCCTGGACAGCTTGCTGGTGGTGTTCCGTTGCGCCAGGGTAGCCACATACTGGGGCGTATAATGGCGCATTTCGTTCTGCCCGAAATCCCCCCCTATGCTGCTGTGCAGGGTAAAGTGCTGCGCAAAGGTCAGGTCGGCGTATGCGGTTCCGGCCATGCGGTAGTTCTTGGAGCGCTGGTTAAAGAAATCCAGGGTCACCTGGGGATTGAAATTCGCCGAGCTGGTGACCTGGAAGTCATTCGGATCCCCGTAGCTGCCGTCGGCATAGTATACCGGAACAATGGGTACGGCGGCGTAGAGCTGGTGAAAGATGCTGCCGTTGATGTCTTTGGATTTGTTCATGGACCCGGTCACGACATATCCCAGCTTCAGGGCGTCCAGGACCTGGAAGTCATTCTGCAGCTTGACGGTATACCGCTCGAAGCGGTTGGTGCTTACAATGCCGTCCTGCAGCAGGTAACCCAGGGAGAAGTTGTAAGTAGACTTCTCCCCGCCCCCGTTCACCGATATCTGGTGGTTGGTCACGATGGCGTTGCGCAGGACCTGGTGATACCAGTCGGTGGTCCCGTAGCTGGCCGGGTCGGGATAGCGGCCTTCCGCGGCCCCGCCGATCTTGTCGAGCTCATTGACCATTTCCGCATATTGGGGACCGCTGGCCATTTTAACCTGGTCGGTTACCAGCTGGTTCCCGACATAGCCATTGTAATGCACCTGGGCGCGGGTGTTGCGGGACCCTTTCCTCGTGGTGATCAGCACGACGCCATTCGCTGCGCGGATCCCATAGATCGCTTCCGAAGAGGCGTCCTTGAGAATGCTGATGCTTTCGATGTCGCTGGGGTTCAGGAAACTGATGTCGTCGAACCAGACCCCATCCACCACATACAGCGGATTGGCATTTCCGTAGACGGTACCCACGCCGCGGATGCGGATCTCCGGCGAGGAACCCGGTGCACCACCGTTGGTGATCTGCACCCCGGCCACCTTGCCCTGCAAAGCGCTGACGGGGTTGACAGAGGCCTGCTTGGAAATCTCGTCACCGTCCACCACAGCGACGGCGCCGGTCACGTCAATTTTCCGCTGCGTACCGTATCCCACCACCACGATCTCATTGAGGGAGGAGCTGGAATAGCGAAGGACGATATGCAGGTCCGACTGGCCGTTCACGGCCACCTCCTGGTTCTGAAATCCCACATAGGAGACGACGAGCACCGCCGTATCCGGCACATCCAGGGAAAAGGTGCCTTCGGCGTCGGTTACTGTGCCGGTATTGGCGCCCTTGACGCGCACCGTCACCCCGACGAGCGGGTTGCCGGCGCTATCCGTCACGGTGCCCCGCACCGGATCCACCTCCACCTGGCGGGCCGCCGGCGCGATGACCACCAGCTTATTTTCCAGGATGTTCGACCTCAGCGGCGTATGGGCCAGCAACAGCCGGAGGACTTCGCTGACCGGGGCGTCGGTCACGTTGATGTCTACCCGGGGCACGGCCTTGATCTCCGCATCGTTGTACAGAAAGCGGTAGTCCGTCTTCTTTTCGATGATGGCCAGGGCCTTCCCCAAATGAGCATTGCCCAGGTGCAGGCTGAGGCGGACTTCCTGGGAATACCCATGCCCATACCCCTGAAAGACACCGAAGAACAACAGCAGGAACGTAAATTTCATAGTCAGCATTGCTAGGTGTGCACCGCGCCACCGCCAAGGGGTGGCAAAAATCCTATTTTTCATACCTTTAGGCGGTTTGATTGAATAAATGGCCCGGCCCTACACCGGAGGTGTGGCGGGTCTTTCAGTCGAGCGTGCGGGGAATGTCGTTCGTCTTACTGCATATGGAATTGACCGTTTCAGCAGCAGCAAGGGAACGCATTTCCCTTTTTCTTAGTGATGTATTTGTTTATGTCATACGGGTCATTTTAGGGGGATGAAGGAACACGTCTATGGATGTAGATATCCTTGCCGGATATACGGTAATCGAAAGGAGCCGATGGTGAGGTGAGTTGCAGGGCATGCAGGGCCTGGTCCAGGGTCTCGGTGGAAAAAATCCCTGTAAAGTGATAGTCCAGCAGCGAAGGATCCGTAAAATGTATCTGCACCCCGTATTTTCTCTCCAGCTGCTTCGCGAGTCCGTCAAAGGCCTCGGCACGGAAGACCAGCTTGCCGTCAAGCCATGCTGTTTCACCAGGCGCCCCTTCTAGCAGGGGCTCGGGGCGCATGGGCGCGACGGTAAAAGCGCCCGGCTCATCGCCGGCATGGCGCGACTGCGGGTCGCCGGAAGGTGCCGCGGACAGGGCGCTGTCCTCCCGGACAATGATCTTTTCATGGGGTTTCAGGACGATACGGCGGGCGGGGTCCTTGTGAAAGGCGACCTCGATGGACCCCCTGATCAGGGAGGCCTCCACGGTTTGGTCTCCGGGATAAGCCTTGACGTTGAAGCTGGTGCCGAGCACCCGGATATCCAGGGCCCGCGTATGGATCAGAAAGGGGTGCGCGACATCGGGAGCTACATCAAAAAAGGCCTCCCCGCTTAAGGTCACTTCCCGGGGCGCGGCAGGCCCCGTACCCTCATGCCAGGTCATCTGGCTGCCTGCATTGAGCCGGACCAGGGTGCCGTCCGGCAGGCGCATGCTGTCCTGGGTTCCGGCCGGCGTGGCATAGCGCTGCAAGGCGACCCTCGGGTTTTGGGGGGAAGGGGCGCCTGGTTTCCCCCGAAAGTAGACAATGCCGGCCAGCGCCAGGGCGGCCGTGGTCAAGGCCCAGGCCCAGCGCTTGCGGCCGCGCTGCCGGGCAGGTGACGGCTCCGCCGCCGCGGCCAGTTTCTCCCATTCTGCCTGGCGCCGTTCCGGCGGCAGCCGGACGCTGACCAGGAACACCAGCTCCCTGCCCATCTCCGCGACATGGCGCTTGTCCGGATGCATGGCCAGCCAGTTTTCCCAAAAATCCACGTCTTCCTGCCTGCTGTTGAAGCAGAAATTCACAAAAGAATCGTCGGTGGCAAAATCTTCAGGCCGGCGGTATTCCTCGGGCATAGCATCACTTTATATATATAAAGTGGGCGATGCTGGACTTTTTTACCAAGATGGCCGGTCAATTTTTTTTGAGCGGACGGAGATGCCGGGCGCCGAAGGCCGCCGGGCGCACCCCTGACCCGCCTGTCCCGGTCATCCGCCGCTGCTACCGGATTTCCGCCTGGCTCCTTCCGCTGGCACATTTTTAGGAGAACCTTCATCAACCAAATGCTGGAATCATGAAAAAGGTATTCTTCAGCAGCTTCCTGGCCATGGCCGCAGTCCTTCTGGGATCCCGGGATGCCGGCGCCCAGATCAGCATCCATATCGGGGGAGCCCTGGGCCGGCCGCAACCGGTGATCGTCGCCCCTGCCCGGCCGGGGCCGGCCCTCCCACCGGGCCAGATGAAAAAATGGTATGGGGTAAAATCCGCGAAACATTTCGCGCCTGGGCAGGTCAAAAAGCATGGGTGGAAGAAAGGAGGCAGGTACGCCCGTGTGCCGAAACACGGTTATGAGGTCTACAGGGCCGCGCCCGAGATTTATCCTGTCCGTCCGGGCGTGGTCATCGACGCCCATATTGAGCTTTGACAGCACCGGCGCGGGCAGGATGCGTCATGCGCTATCCTCAGGAGCACAGCGCATCAGCTGTACCCGAGGATCTTGAGCATGCTTTGCCAGCTCTGCTCTTTGGCATAGAGCCAGTCCTTCAGCTGACCATTCTTGTCGTAGCCCACGACCACGTGCTTGGGGGCCGGGATCAGGCAATGCTTGATGCCCCCATAGCCGCTGAGCTGGTCCTGGTACGCGCCGGTATGGAAAAACCCGAGGTAGAGGGGTTCTTCTTTACCATTGAGCTTGGGCAGAAAAACCTGGTTGATGTGCTCTTCAGACGTGTAGAAATCATGGCTGTCGCAGGTCAGTCCGCCGAGGTTGACCTGCTGGTACTCGCTGTCCCATTTGTTGATGGGCAGCATCAGGAATTTCTCCCCGATGCCCCATGTATCGGGCAGGGTGGTAATGAACGAGCTGTCGATCATGTACCAGGTCTCCCGGTCATTTTGCAGCTTTTCCCCGAGAATGCTGTAGATGAGCGCACCGCTCTCCCCGACGGTATATGAGCCGAATTCGGTATAAATGTCGGGCACGGGCACCCTGCTCTTCTTGCAGGCGGACTTGATGTTCTTGACGATCTCCTCCACCATATACCGGTAGTCATAATCGAAGCCCAGGGAATGTTTGATGGGAAAGCCGCCGCCTATATTGATGCTTTCCAGCTCGGGGGCGATCTTCTTCAGCTTGCAATAGAGGTTGACCACCTTGTTGAGTTCACTCCAGTAATAAATATCGTCCTTGATCCCCTTGTTGAGGAAGAAATGGAGCATCTTCAGCTGGAAGCGGTTGTTGCCCTTGAATTGGTCGATAAAGAATTCCAGGATATCCCGCGAGCGGATACCCAAACGCGACGTATAGAAATCAAAAGAGGGTTCCTCCTCGGCCGCAATGCGGATGCCCATCTTCACAGGCTCCTTGATCTTGATCATCTTCCGGTAATCCTCGATCTCCCGCTTGTTGTCCAGCACCGGGATGACATTGCGGAAACCGCTGTTGATCAGCCTGGATATGGCGCGGGTATAGGATTTGGTCTTGTAGCCGTTGCAGATGATAAAGGTGTCCTTGGTTACCTTCTTCTTCTGGTACAGTTTCCGGATGATCTCTATGTCATACGCATAGGAGGTTTCCAGATGAATGCCGTGGCGGAGGGCCTCCTCCACGATAAAGGAGAAATGGGAACTTTTGGTGCAGTAACAGTAATAATAGTTCCCGTCGTAGCGATGCTTGCGGATGGCGTCCTTGAACAGATCCTTCGCCTTGTTGATCTGCTGCCCGATCTTAGGCAGATAGGTCAGCTTGAACGGCGTACCATATTTGTCGATCAGCGCCTTGAGGTCCAGGTCATTGAACCGGAGGTAATTGTCCCTGACTTCAAATCCTTCCTGCGGGAAATCGAACGTCTGCTGGACGAGGTCAGTATACGTGTTGTTCATTAAGAAACGGCAGATTGCTTAAAGGTGATCAGGACCGGTTTCAATGGCATCGGAACCGCTGAGGGCCAATGCGTGGCAAAACTAAACCAGATTACCGAATTCAGGGCGAAATTTTTTAACCCGGTCCGGCCCCTCCGGTAGCTTCTCCGCCGCTGCCGACCAGCAGGTCCTTCGCCCTTTTTCCTTCGCAAAACAGCAGGTCCAGGATACTCAGTCCGGCCTGAAAGCCGATGCGCTCTTCAAAGACCTGCCGGTACGCCCCCCGCTGCAGGGAAGCCTGCTCCCCGGCGCTGCGGGGACGGAAGCGGCCCCGACCGTCGATGACTCCTTCCGCCGCCGGGTAGTCGTCCCGGTACTCGTCAGTCAGGGACCATGTCCAGGGCTGGCCCAGCCAGGCGGCGACGAGCCTGAAAGCGGAGAGGTTCCATTCCAGCAGGTAATCGAATTTTTTCTCATACAGCATGCGAAGATCATCTTCATAAAATTCGAACCAAGGGGAGCGCCTGTAGCAGGAGACCAGGGTCTTCCAATGCAAAGCCTGCCAGCGGTCCCGGTTGCAAATCCGGAGCTCCTTCAATGGGGTCCGTTCGCGGTGCCCGTGGAGGAGGGGGATGCTCAGCAGGAGGCGTCCATGGGGGCCGGCGATATAATAACGATTGGTATAACTCCCTTTGCGGAAGTATTCATATTGTTCAAATTTCAATATGTCATACGATACTAACATTTTAAAGCAGTCTATCGTAGGAAAACTATGTAAATCAATAACTAAATATTTATTTTTCTCTTCGGATGCCATATTTGCGGTTTTGCAAAAATCCATGTCTTTTTGGATGGTATTATGAGGTATTTATCCTATATTTTAAATTCCGATAATCTACTATATTTAATTGATAATCAGTAAAATAACGGAATTTAACAATGCTAATTATATTAGCGGTTGATGGCGTCGGATTTTCCCGGTCGATTTCCCAAAAATACCAAAATTATTAGGCAAAGAAAATTTCGCATGTGAATGGAGGCATGCAGGATAAAAAAATGATATGCGAAAAAGGGAGGCTTTTGGAATCAAATTTGCACAAGGGGTAGAACCTGATCTATGAACCCGTTTTTATGCTGAAACACCGATACGCCCCTGCCGGCTGGCTGCTCATCTTATGGGCGCTTTTGTCGACCGCCTGCAGCAAACCCCTACCCGTGAGTTTTGTAGGATACCGTAATGTAAAAATGTCTAACCAGGGGTTCGCCACCGGCATCATCAAACTGGACATGGCCTTTTACAACCCCAACCCCTTTCCCTTGCAGATCAAGGGCACGCAGATCAATGTTCTGATCAACAAGCAGCCCTTGGGAGAGATCAGCCAGGACTCCGCCAGCCTGATGCCGGCGAAGGATACTTTTATCATGCCGGTGAGCGTCCGGGTCAACCTGGTAGATCTGGTCAACAAGGTGCTGAATCAGCAAAGCCCCGATTCTTTGTTGCTGGAAGCAGATGGTTCCTGCCAGGTGGGACGCAGCGGCGTGTATATGCACATGCCCCTGCATTACCGTTCTAAGGAAGTCCTGAAACTCTTCTGAAAAGGCTGCCTGGCGCATCACGGAGGGCGCCTCGTGGCGCCCGGCAGGTCGCCCGTCCCCGATTAGTACACCGGAAACCCAGACCGCGGGGCCGCTGGGGAGTAGCCGCGAGATATATACTTGATAGTCAAGAAGATGAGTGCATGCTCATGCAGGCTTTTGCCAGCGCCGCGCATAGTCCATGTAAAAATCCAGGGCGGCGGGATTCCGCATGGCGCCGCGACTCAGGGACTGGTCCGGGTTCCTGCCCAGCAGCAGCTGCTTGACCGGGGCCTCCATTTTCTTCCCGCTGATGGTATAGGGCACCTCGGGCGCCTCGATGATCAGGTCCGGGACATGGCGGGGCGAACAGACCCTTCTCAGCTCCTGGCGGATGTGTTGATCCAGGGCGGCCGTTAGCCCTCCTGGCTGCTCCGGCACCACGAACAAGGGCATGAAGCTCCCCCCGCCTGGGGTCTCCACGTTGACGATCAGGCTGTCCCGTATGCCCTCGATAGCCTCTACGACCCGGTAGATTTCAGCCGTGCCTATGCGCACGCCCTGGCGGTTCAGGGTCGTATCCGAACGGCCGAGGATCACCAGCCCGTCCCGTGGGGTGAGGCGTACCCAGTCACCATGACGCCATACGCCCGGAAACTGCTCGAAATAACTGGACAGGTAACGCACATTCCCCGGGTCGTTCCAAAAATAGACGGGCATGCAGGGCATAGGCCTGGTGATCACCATTTCCCCTACCTCGTCCTCCAGGGGCCGGCCCTGGGGGTCAAAAGCCTCCAGGGCACAGCCCAAGGCACGACACTGGATCTCTCCTTCATAGACGGGGCGCCAGGGGCAGCCGCCCACCCAGGCGGTACAGACATCCGTCCCTCCGCTCATGGAGCAGAGCCAAACATGCCGCGCCACCGCCTGGTATACATAGTCAAAGCCTTCAGGGGGCAGGGGGGCTCCCGTGGACCCGATGGACCGTAGGGCAGAGAGGTCCAGGGTGTCTGCAGGGCGCAAACCCGCTTTCAGGCAAGCCATCAGGAAGGGGGCGCTAGTCCCGAAATGATGAATGGGCGCCCGGGCCGCCAGGCGCCAGAGCGCACCCAGGTCCGGGTAAGCCGGATGGCCGTCATACAGCAGGGCCGTAGCACCCACCAGCAGGGAAGCCTGCAAGAAGTTCCACATCATCCACCCTGTGGTGGAAAACCAGAAAAATGTTTCTCC